>NZ_JBFROW010000039.1:79477-100506 GCF_041471665.1 Vibrio sp. 10N.261.51.F11
CCCATTTAATTAGTGATGTATTACTTCCATATTTTAAATTTAGAATAAAAAATATATTGCCTATTTTATAGTTAACAATCTGCGTTGATGTAAACGATAGATAGTGACCATGTTGGTGACAATAAAGGTGATTTCGACAAAGGACCCGCCAATCGAACCAATCCAAATGTTATGGCTAGCCCAACAGAAAGAATTGAATAAGATCAAGGACCTCAATGCGATGCCTTGTCTTGAAAAGAGTGCCCATGTCGCAACGGATGAACCAACAACCGTAATAAATTCAAAGAAATGATTCATGTTGGGTAAAGTCATGCACCACATCAAGCCAATAAAGAACCACATCACTTTGCGCGATTGAGTTTTTATCGATACATAGCTGCGAATAGCATTAATAATTACGCCTATAGCCGCCACTATGGCGCCCATTAATATGAAATGGATACTCATTACAAAACAAAAGATCATCATCTGGTAGCGAAAACGCATATCATCTTTTTGCCAAAAGGCCATTACACCGATACAAAAAGCCAGGCCGCCAACTCCTTGTGTTATCCAGTTTTCCATATTTAGCCTTTATTTTTAAGATGCTATCGAGCACGATTAAATATTAACTTTGAAAGAATAATGCTCAACCATAAAATAACCCTCCAAAAGGAGGGCTAGATATAACGTCAAAATGCTATTGCATTAGGTTTAATTGACTAACTGAACGGCTTCACGAGTTAAATGAGCCAGCTCTTCCCAATTGCCTTCTTCAATCAGCTTCTTATCCACCATCCAAGTACCGCCACATGCGAGCACGCGAGGTATCGCTAGGTAGTCTTTAATGTTGTTTGGGTTGATACCACCGGTCGGCATGATTTCAATATCCGTGTAAGGCGCAAGAAGTGACTTAACCATGTTGATGCCACCTGATGCTTCAGCAGGGAAGAACTTCAATGTGGTTAAGCCCATTTCTAGAGCGGCTTCTACTGTACTCGGGTTGTTGACCCCAGGAATGATATCAATACCAATCTCTTGGCAGGCTCTTACCGTGTTTGGATTAAATCCAGGAGAGACGACGAACGTTGCGCCTGCTTCTTTAGCCGCAATAGCTTGCTCACGATTGAGCACAGTGCCTGCGCCGATCAACATATCTGGTTGTGATTCACGAAGTAGACGAATAGCTTCAACTGCAGCTTCCGAACGGAATGTAATTTCTGCTGCAGGTAAACCATTTTCAGCTAACACTTTACCCAGAGGGATGATGTCTTCAGCGTTGTCGATAGCGATCACAGGGATAACTTTCAGTGTTTTCAGTTGTTGTTTGATGTTAGACATTGGTATTCCTTAAATGGCTGTGATGGCCGCTTGAGTGAGTTCTTTTGCAATAATGGCACCACGATGTTGGATAACGACGCCTGCCATGGTATTGCCGCGCTGGCATGACTTTGTTAAGTCTTCGCCCGCAAGGTAAGCCGATAAAAATCCGCCATTGAATGAGTCTCCTGCCGAGGTCGTATCAACGACATGATCAACAGGCAGGGTTGGCACCGCTAGTGGAGCCGAAGCGGCACCAGAATCTGGGTGTATGTTACTTTGTATGGTGGCATCTTGAATGAGACAGCCATCTGCACCCAGTTTGACGATGCATCGCTTAACACCCAGCGTCGTTAGACGTTCGATAGTTTGTTCTGGAGAGCTATCGCCCCAAATTAATTGTTCATCATCGAATGTGACCAACGCTAAATCCGTCAATGTATACATGGCCTGGTAGCTGTTTTTGACGGTTTGGTTTTCGTCTTGTGGCCAAAGTGCAGGGCGGAAGTTACTGTCGAAGGCAATCTCAACACCTTGTGCCTTCAACGCAACCAAGATGTTCAATAGCTCGATACGATCTTGTTCAGGCAGAATCGCTAATGTGATGCCGCTGAGAAAGACCATATCGACATTGCGCAGTGCCTGCTTTATCTGATTGAAATCTGGGTGCTGTAGCAGGTAGCGTGCAGCCGACTGGTTTCTCCAGTACAGAAAGGTACGTTCACCTGCGTCATCAAGCTGAATTAGGTATAGACCCGGAGTACGTTGGCTGTCTTGTAGAACAAGGTCCGTCGACACCCCCTCTTGTTGCCAGCGTTCTAACATTCCCTTGCTAATCGGGTCTGCGCCCAAAGCCGTGACGTAGGACACTTTTATGTCATCTTGATTGAGGTTGGCCTCGCAGCCGCGGCTTAGATAGACCGCAGCATTGAGTGTGTCCCCGCCAAACGTTTGATGCATTGAGCCGAACGGTTTGCCGTTCAGCTCGATCATGCACTCACCAATAATGGCGATATGTTTCATGGGTTACGCCCTCTCTTCGAAGTAGCGTTTTGCGTTTTCAAAGCAGATGTCTTCGACCATAGGGCCAAGCAGTGACATGTCGTTTGGCACCTCGCCGTTTTCAACCCAACGACCAAGCATGTCACACAGAATTCGGCGGAAGTATTCGTGGCGTGTGTACGACAAGAAGCTGCGAGAGTCAGTCAGCATGCCGACAAACTGGCTAAGCAGACCAAGTTGAGATAACTGTTCCATTTGGCGTTGCATGCCGTCTTTCTGATCGTTGAACCACCAACCAGAACCAAACTGAACTTTGCCCGCGATGCCGCCACCTTGGAAGTTACCAATCATGGTTGCCATCATCTCGTTATCGCGAGGGTTTAAGCAGTAAAGAATGGTGCGAGGTAACTCGTTGCTTTGATCCATTTCGTCTAACAGGTGAGCCAATTCGAAGGCAAACGTCTTATCGCTGATCGAATCAAACCCTGCATCTGCGCCTAACAGTTGGAACATGCGCGTGTTGTTATTGCGCTGAGCACCAATGTGAAGCTGCATTACCCAACCCATTGCGGCGTAGCGCTTGCCTAACCACACCTGAACCGCTGTTGAAAACTGCGCACATTCTAGATCGGTGAGCGTTTCGCCATTGAGGCGTCGAGTTAACAGGGCATCCAAATCCGATTCTGATGGAATAGGTGCGTAGCGAACCACTTCAATACCGTGGTCAGCCGCACGACAGCCATGGGCATTAAAGTGGACTAAACGCTTGTCTAGCGCACTCAACAGATCATCAAATCGACGGATCTCGATATCGGCTACTTGACCAAGTTGGCGCAGGTAATCGACAAAGGTGTCGAGTTCGATTTTGAAGGCTTTATCTGGGCGCCAGCTTGGTAACACTTGTACATCAAATGAATTGTCTTGAGCGATCGCCTTATGGTGTTCAAGAGAATCAATTGGATCGTCTGTCGTACCAGCCATCACCACATTCATCTGCCTCATGATGCCGCGAGCACTAAATTCTGGTGTCGCTAATAGCTCGTTGCCTTCGTGCCAAATTTGGTCTGCGGTTTCTGGACCAAAGAGAGTGCCAGTAATACCAAATGGGCGGCGTAGTTCTAAATGAGTCCAATGGTAAAGTGGGTTGCCCAAGGTTTGAGGGACGGTTCTAGCCCAGGCCATGAACTTATCATAATCGCTTGCGCCTCCAGTAATCAGACGCTCATCAATCCCTGCTGAACGCATACCACGCCACTTGTAGTGGTCACCTTCAAGCCAAATCTTAGACATGTTTTCGAACTGACGATCTTGAGCCACTTCTGCCGGGTTTAGATGGCAGTGATAGTCATAAATCGGCTGGTGGCTTGCGTGTTCATGGTACAAACGACGTGCAGTCTCATTCGACAGTAAAAAGTCTTCACATAAGAAATTCTTCATTGTTTGTACTCCTTATAACGCAGCCACGGTCGCAACGGCACCGTGTTCAATTAATGATTGGTACGCTGAACTTACCGCATCAATGACCTGCGGGTCTTGGCCTAGCTCGGCAGGGAAAATCGCTTCAACCGCAAGTAATGCTGGAACCACAGAAACATTGAGTCCATGCTGGTCGCAGATCTGGCGAAGTGTGTCTGCCATTGGATCGCGGACATCAATCTCATTGCCTTGCTCATCAACGCCAGATACATAGCGCATCCAGCCAGCGATGGCGGTTGCAAGCCACGAGAAATCTGAGCCTTGATCTAAATGGAATCGTAAGCTGCCACCCATACGTTGAGGGATCTTCTGGCTGCCATCCATCGCAATCTGCCACGTCTTGTGCTTCAAGCTTGGGTTAGTGAAGCGGTTGATCAGCAAGGTTGCGTAACCTTCTAAATCAGTCCCTTCAGGCATCGTTAACGAAGGTGCCTGTGATTTCATCATCATGTCAAAAGCGGCTTTTCGGTAGCCAGCATCCGTCATAGTGTCGGAAATATGGTCGTAGCCACCAAGGTATCCAAGGTAAGCAAGGAAAGAGTGACTGCCATTGAGCATACGCAGTTTCATCTCTTCGTAAGGCACCACATCTTCTACGAACTCTGCGCCAGCGACATTCCAATCTGGACGACCTGCCACAAAGTTATCTTCAATCACCCATTGGCGGAAGGGTTCACAGGCGATGCCACATGGGTCTTCACAACCAAGCAGTTCTGCAATTTCTGTCAGTGTTTCTTCTGTTGCTGCGGGTACGATACGGTCAACCATGGTGCATGGGAAGGTGACATTGGTTTCAATCCAATCACGTAATTCTGGGTCAAGCAGTTGAGCAAACTCAATGATCGCTGCTTTTGCTACATGACCGTTCTCTTGCACGTTATCGCAAGACATGACCGTGAATGGTGTTAAGCCACGTTCACGTCGAATTTTGAGCGCTTGCACAATGTAACCTAATGCTGATTTAGGTTCGCTTGGGTTAGCTAGGTCAGCGATGACTAATGGGTTATTTTTGTCGAGTTTTCCTGTCGCTGGGTCTGCGCAGTAGCCTTTCTCTGTGATGGTCATAGAAACGATAGCCACTTGAGGTTCGGCCATTTTTTCTAATACGGTTTCGATGCCGTCTAGGCTTGGGTGAAGAGATTCGGCCACTGAGCCGATCACTTTAACGTCTGTGGATTCAGCGCCTTTTTCAGCAACCGTGTAAAGGTGATCTTGCGTGCGAAGTGATTCAATTAAGTCTTCGCCTCCGAATAGGTTAATTTCGCAAATACCCCAATCAGTGCTGGTCTTGCTGAGCATTTCATTGGTGAACAACGCTTGATGCGCTCGGTGAAATGCACCGAAGCCAAGGTGCACGATACGGCTTTGGAGTGCTGAACGGTCGTAGTCAGGTCGTAGTACAGTGTTTGGCAGCGTAGAGTTAGCAACAGTCTTCATTATTCAGTTCCTTTTCCCGCCAGCGAACCAGCGGGATTTTATTATTTGATAAAGCGTTTGAGTGTTTAGCAGTCTTAGAATCTATCTGTGACCAAATTACGAACCGTAGCCCAGTACCAATTCAGGTAGGAACAAGCTCAGCTCAGGGATAAAAGTAACGGCCATTAGGGCTGCAATAAGTGCGGCATAGAATGGCAATAAAGGCTTGATGACTTTGTCGATGGCAATGTTGGCAACCGAACAACCGATGAACAGAGCACTACCTACTGGCGGTGTACAGATACCGATAGCAAGGTTGAAGGTCATCATGATGCCGAAGTGCACAGGGTCGATGCCTAGGTCTAGCGCGATTGGTAAGAAGATTGGTGTGAAGATAAGAACCGCAGGGGTCATATCCATAAAGATGCCAACAATCAACAGAATCACGTTGATAATCAGTAGGATCATTAGTGGGTCTTCGGAAACCGCGAGTAGAGCATCGGCAATCATGTAAGGTACATCGGCGTTCGCCATTGCCCAAGACATGCCCATTGATGCGCCAACCAGTAATAGAACGATAGATGTTGTTACTGCAGACTCAAGGATGATCTTTGGAATATCACCCCATTTCACTTCGCGGTAGACAAGCACAGCTAAAACAAACGTGTATACCACAGCAATTGCGGAAGCCTCAGTCGCAGTAAAGATACCGCCAATGATGCCGCCCATGATGATGCCGATCAGTGCTAAAGAAGGTGCTGCTTTTAGGAAGGTATTCCATACCATTGATGTGGAAGGACGAGCTGCGACTGGGTAGCCACGACGTTTCGCGATAATACCTGCCACCATCATGATGCTCAGCCCCATCAATAGGCCTGGGATGTAGCCTGCTAAGAACAATGCTGCAATAGAGGTACCACCAGAAACTAATGAGAACACGATCAGCGTGTTGCTGGGTGGGATAAGCAAGCCCGCAGGACATGACGTAATATTTACCGCAGCCGAGTAGTTTTCGTCATATCCATCTTTCTTTTGCAGAGGAGACATAGTGCCACCAACTGCAGCAGCCGATGCAACCGCTGAGCCTGAGATAGACCCAAACATCATGTTTGCCATCACGTTTACGTGGGCGAGTGAACCTGGTAGACGACCACCCAACACTTTCGCGAAGTTGATCAAACGCAGCGCGATGCCGCCTTGGTTCATGATGTTGCCCGCCAAAATGAAGAACGGAATTGCTAATAGTGCAAAGTTATCAAGGCCTGCCGCCATACGTTGAGCAACTACAGCAATTGCAGGCTCAAGCGGTAAGCTCATTAAGATGGTTGCTAGTGACGATAAACCAATCGCAAAAGAGACCGGTACACCGATTGTAAGCAGTACAGCGAAACTACCGAATAATGTCAGTATTACTTGCCATTCCATTGTGAAATCCTTCTATCAATCAAGTTGTGAGTCGGTGATCAAATCGTCACCTGACATTAATTGTTTAACGCGTTCGTAGGTAAATACGGCTGAGTAAAAAATCATCAACGCTCCGCTAATTGGTAAGCAGAAGTAGATGTAACCCATCTCTAAACCGAGTGCGGGAGTCAGTTGCCCCATAGCAAGCGTTTTAGCTGCAAGCTGACTTCCACCGTGTACTAGAACGATATAAGAGAAGGTTGCAATGGCGATTTGGATAACGATTTCGTTGATGATTTTGCGCTTGCCAGTCAGCTTCATTGTTAGTAGGTCAATGGCAAGGTGGCGTTTCAGCCCCGTTGTGTAAGCAGCACCAATTAGGGCTACCCACATAAAGAGGTAACGCGCGAGCTCGTCGGTAACAGTACTTGGTTTGCCAATAACATAGCGGGATAAAACCTGCCATATCACACACAGTACTAAGAAAGACGATAGAGACACTGTAAAGGCGGCCAACCCTCTATTTATGTAACTGACCAATTTATTCATGTTTATTTCCTTTCAACAAAATTGCGTATCTCATAACAATTGGTTTACCAATGTAAGAAATTGTTTCTATGTAGGGGGAGTGATGTTCAAAAATCTGGTCGAATCATAAGCCATTCATTCTTTGGTTGGCGTGAGCAACTTCACAAATGATTTTGGTTGACCAATTTGTGGGTTTTTATTGTGATATTGGTCAATCAATTTTAATTTCAGCTTTGACGGTTGGTTTTTTGATCGCCAATATGAGCCCAGAACAATAAATACCCTACACATTGGATAACCAATCCACGGAGAATAAGAATGATGATGACGCGTAAAACTTTGATTAGTGCTGTTGTCGGTGCTGCTTTCACTTTTGGAGCAACAGCTTCTGCTTATGCAGCGACAACATTGAAACTGAGCCATAACCACCCTCGTGACCATGCAGTACATGAAGCGATGACATTTATGGCGAAAGAAGTACGTGAATTGACGGATGGTGAGGTACGCATTCGTATTTACCCTGATGCTCAATTGGGTACACAGCGTGAATCTATGGAGCTGATGCAGAATGGCGCTTTAGATATGGTGAAAAGCAATGCTGCTGAATTAGAAGCTTTTTCTCCTGCTTATTCATCATTCAACATGCCTTACTTATTCCGCGATCAAGCGCACTACTACAGTGTGACTGATGGTGAAGTAGGCCGTGACATTCTTAACTCTTCTCGTGATAGCGGCTTTATTGGTGTGACTTACTACGATGCTGGTGCGCGTAGCTTCTATACCAATAAACCAATTAACACACCAGAAGACCTGAAAGGTTTGAAAGTTCGTGTTCAACCAAGCCCATCAGCAATTGCGATGGTGAAAGCGTTAGGCGGTAACCCAACGCCACTCGCTTACGGTGAGTTGTACACAGCACTACAGCAAGGTGTCGTGGATGCGGCTGAAAATAACATTCCTTCTTTCAGCTTGAGCCGTCACAGCGAAGTGTCTAAATACTTCAGCTTAGATGAGCACACGATGGTTCCGGATGTGTTGGTTATCTCAACCAAGGCATACGATAAACTGACTACAGAACAACAAGATGCGCTAATGAAAGCGGCAAGTGATTCATCTGAATTGATGAAAAAATTGTGGGCTGAATCGGAAGCAAAAGAGCGTGCTAAAGCCGAGAAAATGGGCGTGACTTTTGTGGAACCAGACAAGGCTGCGTTCGCACTAGCGGTTCAACCTATGTACGACGCGCTAGATAAAGCGGATCCAGAATTGAGCGCATTGATTGACCGTATTCAGGCTGTTGAATAACAAGCAAATATAGAAAAAAGAGTAATACAAAAACAAGGTGTTACTGCATTTTAGGATATAGAGGTTGACCAATTATATTTGGTCATTATGATGGCGAGAGAAATACAATGGAAAGAAGTGACAATATCATCATGATGCCTTTCGAACCGAAAAGACCTTATCAGGAGATAGGGTTAGTACTAAGAAAAGAACTGATTGAAGGCCTGTATAAGGTCGGAGATAGGTTACCTCCAGAACGCGATATTGCTGATCGTCTAGATGTAAGCCGCACTGTGGTGCGTGAAGCGATCATCATGCTGGAGCTTGAAAACTTAGTTGAGGTGAAAAAAGGGTCGGGTGTTTATGTCTTGAATATTCCAACTCATTCTCGCGAGAATGTGGTCAGCGATGACGCTGGTCCATTCGAGATGCTGCAGGCCCGCCAATTACTGGAAAGTAATATCGCGGAGTTTGCGGCAACTCAGGTCACTCCGGGCGACATTATTAAGATGCGCTCTGCACTCGAACTCGAGCGCGAAGAGCTTGCAAGCGGCACTACCGATTGCAGCGGAGATGAAAGATTTCACATGTGTATTGCAGAGGCCACTCAAAACTCTGTATTGGTAGATATGTTGAAACAATCCTGGGATCGACGCGAAAAGAGTCCAATGTGGAATAAACTCCACTCTCACATCAGTGGTCAAGATTACCGTGAAGAATGGTTAGATGATCACGCTCGTATCCTCGCTGCCTTACAGCGCAAAGACCCTGTCGCTGCTAAGAATGCAATGTGGCAACACCTTGAGAATGTTAAACAGCGTTTATTAGCGCTGTCAGACATTGATGACCCAAACTTTGATGGTTACTTATTTAGCTCAAACCCAGTGGTGCTACTTAGCACGGAAAGTTAGTCCTGAAAGCTAATGTTGAATTCAGCGACAAGGCTCCTCTTGAAAGCTGATTCATTCACTAGGTTGTAGATAGGTAATCGTCTTTAGACCGGCGTAGACCGGTGCTATCTCGGGCAGTAATTGTCATTGCTGCCATTAAGAAGTCGTTATTGCATTTAGCTTGATTAATTCGAGCCGGCTAAGTGCGTCTTAAAGAAAGGTAAGTCTCATGGAACAAACGTGGCGTTGGTACGGCCCTAATGATCAAGTTTCGCTAGACGATATTCGTCAAGCGGGTGCAACTGGTATTGTGAATGCACTGCACCATATTCCAAATGGTGAAGTTTGGACGAAAGAAGAAATCCTGAAGCGTAAAGCCATTATCGAAGAGAAAGGTTTAACGTGGTCGGTTGTAGAAAGCGTGCCTGTGCACGAAGAGATCAAAACTCAAACTGGCAACTACCAGCAGTGGATTGATAACTATAAGCAAACTCTGTCTAACCTTGCTGAGTGTGGCATCGATACGGTTTGTTATAACTTCATGCCCGTGTTGGACTGGACGCGTACCGATTTAGAATTTGAAATGCCTGATGGCTCGCGCGCACTGCGTTTTGACCAAATCGCGTTTGCGGCATTTGAGCTGCATATCTTGAAACGTCCAGGTGCAGAATCGGACTATTCAGAATCAGAGCAAGCTCAAGCGTTGGATTACTTCAACAACATGACGCCAGAGCAAATTCAGCAACTGACTAATAACATCATCGCTGGCCTGCCAGGCGCTGAAGAAGGTTACACACTAGAAGCGTTTCAAGCACAGCTAGATCGCTATGCGGGAATCGACAAAGACAAGCTACGTGAGCACATGTCTTACTTCCTCGCTGAGCTGATGCCTATCTGTGATGCGAATGGCTTGAAGATGGCGGTTCACCCAGACGATCCACCGCGTCCGATTCTAGGCTTGCCTCGCATCGTTTCAACGATCGAAGACATTGATTGGTTGACCGAGCATGTACCGAGCAAAATGAATGGCTTGACGATGTGTACGGGTTCATACGGTGTTCGTGGCGACAATGATCTGGTTAATATGATCAAAAAGCACGGTGACCGAATTTACTTTACGCACCTGCGTTCAACTAAGCGTGAAGAGAGCAACCCAATGACATTCCACGAAGCAGCGCACCTCGATGGTGATGTGGACATGTACAACGTTGTGATGGCTATTTTGGATGAAGAAAATCGTCGTGCAGAAGTGGGCGATCACCGCTTAATTCCAATGCGTCCTGATCACGGTCATCAAATGCTGGATGACCTTAAGAAAACCACTAACCCAGGTTATTCGGCGATTGGTCGATTGAAAGGCTTAGCTGAAGTTCGTGGTTTAGAGATGGCATTGAAACGCGCTTTCTATACCAAGTAACGACGGCATCTAGCTTTAAAATACTTTTAAAAACCAGAACTCATGTTCTGGTTTTTTGTATCTGAGCTCAGTAAAACTTCAGAGTTTGGATAACAACAATCACGCCCCTAACTTGGTAAAGGCCAACGGGGTTTGTCCAGTTTGCTGTTTGAAAAAAGCGATAAACGCACTGTTGGATGAGAACTCTAGCAGATGAGCCACATCAACGACTTGTCGGTTTTCTGAGAGCAGTTCAATCGCTTTAAACAAGCGCCATTGCTGTCGCCACTCTTGGTAAGTCATGCCTGTTTCGGCTTTGAATAATCGAGTAATCGTTTTGGTGCTTGCGCCAACCGAGTTCGCTAATGTCGAGAGGGCTGGGGCAAGAAAGGAAGCGGTTCGGACTTGTTTGCAAAAGCTTTTAAAGCGGCGATCTGTCGGTAGTGGCAAGATAAACGAGTGTTGGTTAGCACTGTAAAACTCTTCCCAGAATAGGTTGGCGGTATTGGTGGTTTGCTCGCGGGCAACGTCCCAATCCCAGAAAGCCATCTTATTGATCAGGGCTTTTAAAAGCTCATTCACTTCCACAATTTCAATCGCTTCTGGGCAGGTGTAAATACTGCTATCAAAATAGAGCGACCGATAAGCAACCACATTGGTCATCTGCGCGCGATGTTTGGTATAAGGCGGGATCCACACGGCTTTAGTCGGCGGCAAAATGCAAATGGCGTTTTTTAAGGTCAAGGTGATGCAACCCTGCGGAGCATACAACAGCTGTCCTTTTACGTGGTGATGTATTCCTGAGTCATGCTGACCTAGCTCTGCCGCAATCCCTATTACGGGCGCAGGTAAGCTGTCTGCATCAAACTCAATCGTTTCGCTGATTAATGCCATTTGTCCTAATCTTGTTGTTTTTGGTTTTAATGTTGTTAACGAGCCAAGGTTAGTTTCCCCTAGACTCCTCGTCAAGTTCACTGGTCTTGGAAAAATGATGAAAACAAAACCTTCTTTATGGCAAATGGTGCTATTGCTGATGTTCCCTCAAATCGCAGAAACCATCTATAGCCCGACTCTGGATTCAATATCGAAATCCTTTGATGTCAGTTACGCACAAGCGGCGCAAACCCTCTCGATCTACTTCTCAGCGTTTGCGCTCGGTGTTGTGGTATGGGGCATATTGGCAGACAAATGGGGGCGCCGACCAACCATGTTATTGGGCATGGGGTTATTCGCTTGTTCAGCACTCATTGCTATGCAAACCAATAGCTTTGTTTGGTTGATGATAGCCCGAGCCATGGGCGCTTTCGGGCTTGCGGTTGGCTCGGTTGTGACACAAACCATGTTGCGAGATGCCTTTAGCGGCGCTGAACTGGCCAAGGTGTTTGGTTACATGGGGATGGGGCTGTCGATTAGCCCAATCATCGGGCTGCTTCTTGGCGGTCAATTAAGCCAAGCGAGCGGGCATCAATATGTGTTTATTGCCCTGTTTATTATGGTGTTAGTGCTGTTGGCACATAGCCTATGGTCATTGCCTGAAACGCAACAATCTAAGCAGCCATTGCAGTTAAAGTCACTCAGTATTCACATGATCAAAGATAGCGATATATGGATGTCTGCGTTGCTGGTTGCGTCGTTCAATATTGCGCTATTTTCCTATTATCAATTGGGTTCATTTGCCTTCATTCAACTTGGATTTAGCGTTGAGCAGTTTGGCTACAGCGGCATTGTGCTTGGGTTCGGGACTCTGTTGGGAAGCTTGGTGAACAAGACATTGTTGAAGAGACAAGTGTCTTCAATGTCTCTGATTGGTATCGCGGCAGGGCTTCAAACATTAGGTGCGGTGGGTGTCTATTTTTCACAACACTCAATATGGTTTTTACTTCCGATGATGCTGGTGGTCATGGCATTTGGTATTGCGATCCCTAATGTATTGAGCCGAGCGTTGGTACGTTACCAATCTCAAGCAGGAAGTGCAGGTGCACTGTTTGGTTTGATGTATTACACCTTGATCGGCTCAGGGCTCGCTTTAGCGGGAATGCTCCAAGATCTAGGTGTAGTGTTGGTACTTTGTGGCGCGTTATCTGTTCTGGTGACGAAACGCTAAGTCTCTCATCTGTATTGATAAATTCCGTGTCCTGTTTGGCGCGGAATTTATCATTTCTTGGTTTGTAAATTTGGATATTGACAGGGGTAGAGTGATCGTTCTACTCTGTAGGTAGAACAATCATTCTACCCTTTGTCGGGTATTGAGAGAGCACTATGTTGAGAGAACAGATTGCAGCAAGCTTAGAGGTGGCATTTAGCCAGCAAGGTTTTGCTGAGCCGAGCGTTGCACAGCTGAAAACGGCGTGCGATGTAAGCCTAAGAACCTTGTATAAACACTTCCCTTCAAAAGAAGCGATGATCGTTGGTGCCTTGGAGTATCGACATCAACGTTACCTAGATTTCTTGTTGGAAACGTCGCCTGAAAAGGGGCTCGCATCGGTTACTCATATCTTCAACAAGCTCCAACAATGGTTAGAAGAGTATGCGCCACATGGGTGCATGTCGATGAATGCGATGGCCGCGTTTCCCGATAATGAGCTTATCAGCCAAGCGGTTACACAGCATAAAGAACAAGTTCGTTTGCTAATAGGCAAGCAGAGCCTGCGAGAGGATCTCGCGACACCACTGTTTTTACTTCATGAAGGCGTATCAAGTGCGTGGCCAGTATTGGGCGAAGAAGCTGTGGCATCGGCACAGAATATGGTGACAAAATTACTCAAGGAAACAGTATGAATTTTGAAGTGCCAAAAACAATGAAAGGCGTAGAGATGTTAGGGCACGGCGGGGCAGAAATGCTGGGTTACCGTGAAGATATCGCTGTTCCTCAAATTGAACCTAATGAAGTGCTGATCAAGGTGATGGCGGCAGGCGTGAACAACACCGACATCAACACACGAATCGGTTGGTATTCTAAAAGTGATGATTCAGACGATGCCAGTTGGTCTGGCGAAGCGTTGAAATTCCCTCGTATCCAAGGTGCTGACGTGTGCGGCTTCATCGTAGCCGTTGGTAACGAAGTTTCGGCTGACCGTATTGGTGAGCGTGTTCTGATTGAGCCTTGTTTGACCGAGGTTTATGGACAAGATCTACCACAGCCATGGTATTTCGGATCTGAATGCGATGGTGGTTTCGCTGAATACACCAAAGTAGCAGCTAAGCATGCTTACGCGGTGAACAGTTCTATGTCGGATGTTGAGCTAGCGTCTTTCCCATGTTCTTACTCAACAGCAGAGAACATGCTAACTCGTGCCAATGTGGCTGAAGGTGATCGCGTGCTTATCTCAGGTGCATCGGGCGGTGTGGGCTCTGCGGCTATTCAGCTAGCAAAAGCTCGCGGCGCGTATGTTATTGCCATCACTAGCCCAAGCAAGAACCAACAGTTACTTGAACTTGGCGCTGATGAAGTGATTGCCCGTGATGCAGATTTGGTTAACGCGCTAGGCGAAAGCAGCGTGAATGTGGTGATCGATTTAGTTGCTGGTGACAAGTGGCCAGAGTTTCTTGAAGTCCTAAAACCGCATGGCCGTTATGCTGTGTCTGGTGCGATTGGTGGTGCAATGGTTGAGCTTGATGTGCGAACTTTGTATCTCAAAGACCTCAGCTTTTTTGGTTGCACGGTTTTAGAACCGCAAGTATTCCAAAACTTGGTTAATCGTATCGAGAAACAGCAGATTGGCGCCATCGTTGCAGAGTCTTATCCGCTAGCCGATATCCATAAAGCGCAAGATGAGTTCTTAAAGAAAAAGCATGTTGGTAAGATCGTGTTGGAAGTGGCAGAACGCTAGTTTTAGTCAGCTTCACGGTTTAGATTGATGGAAGAGTGAGCAAGCTTTATTTGCTCGCTCTTTTTGTTCCTGGTGAATACCGAGGAGCTGAGCAAATTGTTGGGTAACAGATCCTATACAGCTGAAAGGTTAATGATTCATTTATCACTGTATGGTTTATGAGTTGCCTGTGCGATAATCACCGCCGTTATATATCCCGAACTGTTTGATAATCATCTAGGAGCCGTATTGATGTTTAAAAGGGTATTGCAGGCACTATTCTCACCTTTTGTTTATTCAAAAAACAAACCCTCTGCAGAGCCTGCCCAACAAGAGCAACAACAAACCGTTGCTACTGATTCTGTTCAGTCTTCAATCTTTGTTCCGCCGTCGTCCGCTCAGCCATCATCATTAATCGTCGATAAGACGCTTAGCCTTCACGACGGTGAGTTCCTTGATTATTTGTTTGGAGAGTCTCGCCTTCGAACGGAGTCAGACCCATTTAGTGATTTTGTCGCTTGTCAAATCGAACGCTTGATTCGCTCTCCAAAAGCCTTGCTTAATGAACTTCCAGTGATGCCAGCCTCTGTGACCACGTTAATGGGCGAATTACAGAGCGATGAGTTTGATGTCGATACTCTGTTAAGAGTGATTGAGCGCGAGCCGAGTATGGCTGCCGATGTGATTAAACTGGCAAATAGCGCCTTTTACAAACGCAATGAAAAACAGGTTACCGACCTAAAAACAGCATTCTTAAATATGGGTTCTCAAGGGCTCGTTGAAGGGGTGGTTAATTCTTACATGAAGAACTTCACGCCGGGGAACAATATTTACTGGCGTCACTTCGGTGAGAAAATTTGGAATCACAGTGTTCAAACCGCGTCGTTTTCTAAGGAGTTGATGAAAGACTCTTCATCTCAAGAAGAGCAAGCAGCGGCGTATTTTGTTGGGTTAATTCGCAACTTAGGCAAGATGATCATTTTCCAGATGATGGTAGAAGCCTTCAAGCATGTTGATCCTTCTGTTCCACCTAACTCGTTAGCATTGAAGCGCCTGATGAACAGCTACTCCATTCGCCTGACTTACACCATTGCTAAGTTCTGGGAACTGCCAGAATCAGTGTTGACCGCGATTGGCTACCAAGAGTCGAGCCGATACGAATGCACGCCACTTGGTCAAGCTGTGTTTGAAGCTAACTACTTGAGTGAGCTGTGCTATTTACTGGAAGAACAAACGATTGAAGTCGAGCAATTTAAGCGCAGATGCAAAGAGACACTGATGTCTCCGGCTGCATACAAAGTGGCTAACCGTATCTATAAAGAGTCTGAATTATCGCTAGTGAGCTAACCCTTAGCCTATTCGACCTACGCTGTGACTGAACATAATGATTGGTTGCAGCTTGGTTGGGCTAGGTTGTGAAATACATTCAGCTACGAAATACGCTTACAAATGGCTAATCCACAGCTTGTCGAGTTCACACCAACCGAAACCATTCACTTGCGCGCCGTGTATCTTTTCAGAAACCTCTAAGTTGAACGCCTCTTGCTTGAGCTCAACCACAACCCCAGAGTCATTCAACCAATGCTTGAGTTCCAACAGTGTATTCATCGCTAACTCAAAGTTTGGCTGGCTTGTTATTGAGGCTAAGCCTTGTTCGATTTTCTCTAGCATCTCAGCAGGCAAAGTTAAGTCCTCAAACGGGAAGCGAGTGAAAAAGCTTAACCACGAAGTGAAGGTGTCGTTCTCATCAATAATGCTACACAACGCGACGTCTTTGGTAGTTAGGTAGTTAGTTTGGTAGTGACCATATTCCACGCTGGTTTTGTGGTCGCCAGACACGGACAACTGCTCGAAAAGGGCTTGGCATTCAGAGGTGTCTTCAACGGTGAACTCACGAACGGTTGAAGACAACATCGGGCTTTGAATCTTAAAGAAGGTTGAGCCGAAATCCGGTTGGGAAGAATGGTCATCGCCACGCACGCTGGTCGTCTTCTCGGGCAGTTTCACGCACACCTGATTTTGAGCGCAGGCTTTGCTCTGTGCCCATTCAGGATAGACCCACAACTCGACTCGATTCAGAATCGGCGTGCTGTGTGAATAGGCGCTATTGCGGCTCAATCTCAACATCTTGCTTGAGAAGATGTCTAATGAGAACGCGCCAGATCCAATCAGCCTATCAGTCGGTGATGAGTGATCGAATACGGAGGCTTCAGCCCTAGCAAGTAGGCGCGGTAAATGCCAATCAGGTTGATTCAATTTCACGACAACCACATTGCCTGCCAAGACAGAGACCTCATCAATATGCTGATAACAGCGACGCCATATTTTGCTTTGGCAGAGCGAGTTTAGGCTGCGCGCTATGTCTTGAGGTTCGAGTGTTCGACCGTTATGAAAGTGAACACCATTACGAATCTGAAAGTGCCACTGTGTTGCATCTTGATGAGCCTGCCAATGATAAGCCAGATCGCCGCTGAGTTTGCCGTGCTTAACGGAGGTTAGGCGTTGGCAAACTTGCATAACTAAGAAACGTTCGGTGCGTCTAAGCACGCGTTGAGGGTGAAGCGCTTCGAGTTCTCGGTGAAACGGGATGTACGCGATATTCTGCGTCGACGGATTGGTATTGCTTAGAAAGGCTTGCAACTCAGTGCCAGCATTGCGGCCGTTGAAGCTCAAGGTGCTAAACACCTGTTCTATGTTGCCTGCGTCAGCTTGGGTTTGTGCGTATTGGTAACACGCCTCAATGGGTTCAACCAGACACGTGAGTTGTGCCTTCTTGCTGCGGCCTGAGCTAGCTTGCCACTCAATCCAGCCTTGTGCTGTCATCGCTTTGAGTAAGGTCTGAACGTGACGTTCACTCACGTGCAGCAGTGTGGCCAGTTGGTTGACCTGACAGTGTGATACTCCAGGCCCAAAAGCCTGAAATATCTTTTCATACAGTTCAAGCTTACGCTTAAGGTTGCCCAATTTGCTTTTCCTAACGACGAGGTTGAGTTAAATGTGAATAGCCAGAATCAATCAGTGCGTTTTCCATCGTATCGAGAACTCGAGAGGTTATCTCTGAGCTCAGGATATTCGATTCAGTTTTGCCTTGAAGCACCAAATCTGAAAAATGGTCGATTTCAAACTCGAATCCATTCCCTATCACTCGGTAGTTAATGGTCGACTTTTTGCCTTGATGTTCAATCTCAATAAAGGCCGGATTCCACCATTTTTCGTGAATGGTGATTTTGGTTTCAGGTCCACTCAAGTGTGCTGTTCGGGGAAGGTTTTGCACTGTTGATGCCGATATCTTACCGTTCATATCACCAGAGAATGTAAAGCACGCATCGGTATCAACATTTGCCCCCTCATAAAGACACGACATCTCTACCTGAGGTTTTGAAGGGTTTACACCCAGCGTTCGGCACAGATCGTAAAAGAACCAAAGCCCATAGACCCCAACATCGAGTGTTGCTCCGCCTGACAAATCCGGATTGAAGATAAACAAATCGGGCTCATAGTCATGATGGTTACCAAAGCTGGCTTCGATTGAATCTATCTGAATGTTGTTATCGACCAAGAATGATTGGAGCTCACGATATGCGGGAAACACCACGGTTTTCATTGCTTCTAACAGCATCACGCCATTTTGCTTGGCGAGGGCTTTCATCTCAAGCCAGTCACCAAGGTTGGTAAAAGCCGGCTTCTCGACCAATACGTGCTTGTTATTCTTCAGAAACAGTTCAGCAATTGGCTGGTGGTATGGGTGAACCGTAGCGATGTAAACCGCTTCGACACTTGGGTCATTCGCCATCTCTTCGTAAGAACCATAAGCCTTGTCGCAAGCAAACTTGTTGGCGAACGTGGCTGCGCGTGAGTGATCTCTGGCAGCAACGGCATACAATTCACCATGCAGACAATGCTCTGTGACTGCGGTTGCGAATCGATTGGCGATATTGCCTAGCCCCGCGATGCCCCATTTAATTTTTCGTTGCGTGTCGCTCATCAGTTGCTCCAAATCGTTGTTTTGTATCAGTGTACTCAGAGACGCCACATACAAATAGAGAACAGATTTCTCAACCTGTTCTCTATTTATTTTATTCTAGTTGAAGCTCAGGATTAGCTCTGTAGGGAGCATTTCCAATCGGCTAGGGCTTGAATGTGTTTTGGCCCGATGCCACAACAGCCACCGATAATATTCGCGCCCAGTGCATGCCAGCGTTTTGCGTAAGTTAAGTAACCTTGGCCATCCAGCTCACGCATCTCCTGAAACATATCATTCGCTTCATGTTCGTTGCTGATAGGCGCAAAATTGTTGGCATAGACACCAACTTCTAAATCACTGCCTAGCTCATCGATCACTTTCTTGGCATCGATAATGGCTTGATCCATCACTTCAGGCACTGAACAGTTAAACATAATGCCTGTCGCGTTTGATTGGCAGGCAAGTTTGATGGCGTCTGTTACGCTCTCGCCAGAACGAATATTGGCAGAATCGCCCTTGGTATCTTCCAAACTGAATGCGTAGTAACAAGGCTTATCGGACTGTTTAAGTACCGCATGAATGGATTCGAACTCTTGCAGGCTGCAGATGGTTTCCGCTATCCAAAGATCGATGTTTGGATCCTGGGCATCGTAAAGCGTTTGAATGATTGGCGCTGCCTCTTCTACCTTAAATAAGTCTGGTCGGTAGCTGCCAAATGGCGGTGGAATCGCGCCTGCTACTTTCACTGTGTGGGTAGCATTGTCTGCAACTGCTTTAGCCAGTTCACCAGACAGTGTGGCTAGTTCAAAGCCTCGCTGCTCGAACAGCTCTTCACCCAAGTGAAAAGGCACACAGGCGTAGCTATTGGTGATTAGGATTTCAGCACCTGCATCGACAAAGTTTTGATGTGCTTGGCTGACAAATTCGGGTGCTTCAATCAGCGCTTGAGCACTCCAAAGCGGTTGAGAAAATGGCGCGCCAATTTCTTTGAGTTCTCGGCCCATGCCGCCATCAAGTATGGTTAGTGTTTTCATATTTAATACTATCTAAAACAGTTGCTGAAGTTCTGCCGCCACCATATCAGACAACCTTGTCAGACAGAAGCCATCAAGCCAAGGTTCAACTATCGATGAGGGAGTTTCGTTATAAGCCGTCTAGCGGGCTAGTCGTGCCACTAAAGTGTTGCCCAATAACGTGAGTGTAAATCTGAGTTGTCTTAACATCACTGTGCCCCAGTAGCTCTTGAACCGTTCTGATATCGGAGCCTGACTTTAGAAGTTGCTTAATAAATTGATTGTATAAATAGGCTAGAGCATTGAGAGCTACCTTTTGAGTATTGATGGCTACTTTTTGTTGATTAGCTAAATGAGAAAGAAAGGAGACAACTTCAGCGGCATGCATCTGTTCAGGGTGTTTAAGCTTATGAAAATGAATGAAGTATTTTATCCAGTAACAGTAGGCTTTGATTGTCTTGCGACTATAGCCTCGCATCGTCATATGTTCGCAAATTGCCTGCATGAATTGACTCGCCATATATTCCCCTCACAAAATCTGTACATACAGACAGTTTATTGCTTGTTGAATAATTAATGACTTAAAAAAGAGTGGTTTTTAACTCTGATTGAGCACGAATTTAACGAGAGGCTTATTTTAAATTATTGATTATACTGCAGATTTATGGGTGGTTAAGAATGAGGCCGAGCGTTACATAGTCGGCAATATGTGCTTGCACGTTTTCACACTTATTGTTTAGACCCACTTTTATATTAAATGCATAGCATTCAGTTGGTTATGAGTGACCTTTTTGATATGTTAAGCGGATGGATTCGTGCTTGCACAATATTAAAATGTTATGTTTAAGGAGTTAGATATGGTAATAGATTTTACAGAAATTCGGGACGATCATGCTTTCGAAAATTTCTGCATGCATTTAATGGAAATCATGGGATTAAAGATCGCAGTTCGACCTGCTAAGGGACCTGATGGAGGTAGAGATATTATTAGTGAGGAACCTAACAGGTTTACCGCGATGGGTTATCGCTATCTAGTAAGCTGCAAACACTATGCTGGTAGCAGAAGATCGGTTGGTAATAGTCATGATGAAGCCAACGCTAATAAACTTGTTGAGCATGGCTGCAATGGGTTTATGTTTTTCTTCTCGACTGCATATACTGAAAACTTCAAAACCTCAGTTGAAAAAGTTTGCAATCAAAAACGATGTTCTTACAGAATTTTTAATTGCTATGACATTGAAAATATTTTGCTTTCGTCTCCATATTACTACCCTCTCATAAAACAGTACTTTCCACGCTCTCATAATCAATTAGTTGAACTAAAAAACACAGAACCATGCTGCCCTGACATTGGAGATGATGAACCGTTATATGCATTGTATACTAGCGACGAGTACGGAAATGTATCATATGAGGTTCTCGGGCAATGCTGTATTAGTCATTGTGTAGATGACCTAGAGCGCCAAAGAGTTCCTTATGGCGTTTCTCAGTTAAGAAGTGCCCAAACTTGGTAGCATAAACATAACAGATAAGGATTAAGGTGTTGCG
>NZ_JBFROW010000040.1:0-52571 GCF_041471665.1 Vibrio sp. 10N.261.51.F11
TTACAGTAGTTCTACCGACTGTTGAGCAATCACGAATTCTTCGTTGGTTGGGATAACCATTGCTAATGCGTTTAGCATTTCAGACTTACCGATGATGCCTTCAGCACCAAAGCGAGCAGATTCGTTACCTGCTACATCTTCAACGAAACCTAGAATCTTAAGGTTGTTTAAGATCTCACGACGAATTGGTAGAGAGTTCTCACCGATACCACCAGTGAAGATGATGCCGTCTAAAGAATCTAGCGTTGCAAGGTAAGAAGCAATGTATTTTGATACGCGGTAAGTAAACACCTCAAACGCAAGCTTAGCGCCTTCATGGCCCTCTTCCATTGCTTCTAAGATGCCACGAGCATCGCTCGTAAGACCAGACACGCCAAGGAAGCCAGACTCCTTGTTTAGAGAGTTAAATACTTGCTCTTGTGACCAGCCTTTCTTAAGTAGGTATTCGATGATGCCTGGGTCTAGGTCACCACAACGTGTGCCCATCATTAGGCCAGAAAGTGGTGTGAAGCCCATTGAAGTATCAACACTGTTACCGTCTTTGATTGCACATACAGATGCGCCATTACCTAGGTGAACAGAGATAAAGCTAGATTTTTCGATAGGCTTGTTAACCATCTTCGCAGCTTCACGGCTAACGAAGTAGTGGCTCGTACCGTGGAAACCGTAACGACGTACGCCGAAGTCTGTGTATAGCTCTTTTGCGATTGCACCAGTGAATGCACGTTGTGGCATTGTTTGGTGGAAAGCCGTATCAAATACAGCAAATTGAGGTAGAGAAGGGAAAGCTTCAATCGCAGCACGAATGCCGACAGCACCTGCAGGGTTATGAAGTGGAGCTAGGTCAGATAGGCTTTCAATTTCGTTCGTTACTTCTTCAGTAATACGAACGGTTTGAGTGAACTTCTCACCACCGTGAACGATACGGTGACCGATAGCCACGATATCAGCAGTGAAGCCTAGATCTTCCATCAGGCCAACCAATTTGCCAATGGCAATTTTGTGGTGGTTATCTTCGCCTTGAATGGCAATTTCAGTTTTCTCGCCTTGATATTTCCAGCTCATACGAGCATCTTCAAGACCAAAACACTCCCCTAGGCCACTTAATACTGCTTCACCAGAAACAGAATCGATTACAGCAAATTTTAGGGATGAACTACCCGAGTTAATAACCAGAACAAACGAATTAGACATTGGATATGGATCCTGTTTCAGTACGAATTGGATGAAGTGTTTACTTCAATTTTAGTTAAGTCCATTATTCAATAATTTTTGAATCTTTCAACTTTTGTTTTGAAAAAATCACTAAATGAACACAATTAAGTTGATCTTGGTCATTAAATTATTTATTTCGAGAGCGAAATTAAAAAATAGTTGAATAAGAAAATTAATGAACAGGTGACGCAAACGAGTGCTCACGTTATTTTTAACTTGATTCAGTTAATTAAAGCGACTCGAACAAATGCAGGTGATCCGCTTGAAAAACAACCACCCTTCCCTTTCGTCTGCTTATCATTACCGATAACTTTTTGCTCGATTTCTCAATTGCTCAGTGTTTGCATCAAAAAGCTCACTGAAGTTGAGAATAGTGATCTGATCTTATTTTGATTGCCTTCGAGCACAACTCTGCGAATAGATGCACTGTAACGACGCTTAGATAGCCTTCACTCTTTGTTTCAGCATCTTGTAGCACGTTCTTTTGGTATAGGCTTAGAACGCGATACAGCTAAGTTTTGGCACTAACATTCGTTCTAGGCGCGATGCTTAGTTTCATGGACGAAGCATAGTTACAGGAACGAAGCTTGATTAAAGTAAGTTAGCTACGAATATCGAGCCAACCAAAGCTTAAGTTCAAATAGCAGGCACAAAAAAGCCGAGCATTACGCTCGGCTTTTAAATTCAGTGTCTAGACCTAAAGCGTCTAAGCGACAGGTTGATTAACCTTCGTTGCGCTCTGGACGACGACCACGGTTACCACCGCCATTGCCGTTACCATGGCCACGTTCGCCACGGAAGTTACCACGGTGATCGCCACCACGGTTACGGTCGAAACGACGTTCGCCATCACGTCCGCCAGCAGAGTTACCATCGCGAGCACCATCACGGTTGCCACGGTATCCACCACGACCGCCTTCACGGTTACCACCTTCGCGGTTGCCGCCTTCACGGTTACCACGGTAGCCGCCACCATCACGACCGCCACGGTTGCCACCACGGTTGCCATCACGACCGCCGCCGCCACGACGAGGCTCACGGAAGTCATTGAAATCAACAACTACAGCGCCAGCTTCTTTTTGACGAATGCGAAGTTTGCTTAGCTTACCAGCAGTTTCAGAGTTCATTGCTTTTGGCAGTTGAACGTAAGTAGAACCTTGGTCTAGCTTGATAGCACCGATAGAACCTTTAGTTAGGCCAAGTTCGTTTGCTAGTGCGCCAACGATGTCTTTAACCTGAACGCCTTGCTCACGGCCAACTTGTAGTTGGTAAGTATCCCAATCTTGAGTATTGAAGTTGCGACCACCACCGTCACGGCCGTTGTCACGATCTTCACGACGCTCTTTGCGACGGTTCTTATCACGCTCAATAGCAGCGATCATTGGGTCTTCGCCAACGTAGAATAGTGGGCTCTTACCTTGCTGACGCTTAAGAAGCATTGCAGCTAGAGTAGCAGCATCAACTTCTAGAGACTCTTGAAGAGTAGAGATAAGACCTGCAAAGTTTTCTAGTGCTTTGCTTTCTTTCTCAGTTTCAAGTTCAGCGCCAAGCTTAGCAACACGTGCAGCAGCAACTTGGTCACGTAGAGGAAGTTGAATTTCTTCCATTTGAGACTTAGTTACGCGCTCGATTGTGCGAAGCATGCGAATTTGGTTAGTGCGAACTAGTAGGATCGCTTTACCTTTACGTCCAGCACGGCCAGTACGACCAATACGGTGGATGTAAGATTCAACATCGAATGGGATGTCGTAGTTGAATACGTGAGTGATACGTGGAACATCAAGACCACGAGCTACAACGTCAGTTGCAACTAGGATGTCGATAACACCTTGTTTGATGTGATCAACAGTACGCTCACGTAGAGACTGAGGAATATCACCGTGCAGTGCAGCAGCTTTGAAGCCACGTGCAGATAGCCAATCAGCTAGACGCTCAGTGTCTTGACGAGTACGTACGAATACGATTGACGCGTCAGTTTCTTCGGTTTCTAGAAGACGAGACATTGCTTCGTCTTTTTCTACGCCTTTAACAACCCAGAAGTTCTGCGCTACTTTATCAACTGTGTGGTTAGTACCAGCAACGTCAACTTTAGCCGGGTTACGTAGGTAACGGTCAACAATAGTCTTAACCATTGGAGGCATAGTTGCAGAGAAAAGTACACGTTGTGCAGATTCTGGAGCTTGCTCTAGGATCCAAGTAACGTCATCTACGAAGCCCATTTTCAGCATTTCATCTGCTTCATCAAGAACAAATGTGTGTGCTTCATCTAGGTGTAGACGGTCACGAGTTAGTAAGTCTTTAACACGACCTGGAGTACCAACAACAATGTGAGCACCGCGGCTTAGAGCACGCATTTGGTCAACAATTGAAGCACCACCGTAGATTTCAATAACTTTAAGACCTTTGATATCACGGCCAAGGTTTTTGATTTCCGCAGCAACTTGAATCGCTAGCTCACGAGTAGGAGCCATGATGATTGCTTGTGGTTTGTGTTGGTTCAGGTTGATTTTGTTAAGTAAAGGCAGAGAGAATGCTGCTGTTTTACCAGTACCAGTCTGTGCTTTACCTAGTGCGTCACGGCCTTCAAGAAGAAGAGGAATAGCTGCTGCTTGGATTGGAGTCGGAGAAACGAAACCCATGCTATCAAGAGCTGAAAGAATGTTATCGTTTAGGGCTAATTCATTAAATTGAATTACAGATTCGGACATTGGGATCCCACTATATATAAGTAAACAAAAGGTCCCGGGAGCTCTATCAATTCCAATACTGATCCAATCAGATACTGATTCCATTCAGAGTTACGAAGCAGTAATAAAACACTTCAAGCCATTAGGGACGTCTAAGGGAGGCGGATTATTCCCTAAATGCATAAAAAAATCCAGAAAAAATTGAAATACATCACATATTTTTCGCTTTTACATCAATACTGGTTATCATATCGTCAAAACTTGATGAATATCTCGTCACAGCACCCATCTCCTAGCAAATTGACCTAGTTAAATAAGAGGGCAATTAATTAACGCTCACTTCGCCTTTAAGTAGTAATCAAGCCTCGCAATGATTATAGTGTGCTCAATTGTCCTCGATAGATAAAAGTCAAAATGTTTCAAGATAATCCTCTACTCGCTCAACTCAAACAGCAAATCCAAGAAACCCTCCCTAAAAAGGAAGGTACAATCAAAGCCACTGAAAAAGGGTTTGGTTTTCTCGAAGTTGATAGCAAAACAAGCTTCTTTATCCCGCCTCCGTACATGAAGAAATGTGTGCACGGTGACAAGGTGATTGCCATCATTCGCACCGAGAAAGATCGCGAAGTAGCAGAGCCTGAGGAATTGATTGAACAAGGCCTTACTCGTTTTATTGCACGAGTGAAGTTGTTTAAAGGTCGTTTGAACGTTGTTCCAGATCACCCACAACTGAAAAAGCTGCAACTTAAAGCGAAAGCAAAAAAGGGGCTAAACCCTGAAACGCTAAAAGAAGGCGACTGGGTTGTTGCTCATATCATTCAACACCCGTTAAAAGGTGACAACGGATTCTTGGCTCAAATCTCTGAAAAAATCACAGACGCTGACGACAAGATCGCACCTTGGTGGGTAACGCTGGCACAAAACGATCTACCAAACAGCGAGCCTGAAGGCATCGACAACTGGCTAATCAACGATGACGCCGATCTTGAACGTGTAGACATGACGCACGTCCCTTTTGTGACTATCGATGGCGAAAGCACAAAAGATATGGATGACGCGCTTTACGCGAAGAAAAAAGAGAACGGTGATTTTGAACTGACTATCGCAATTGCTGATCCAACGGCTTACATCTCTCCAGATGATGCGATGGATAAAGTGGCACGCGAGCGCGGTTTCACTATCTACCTTCCTGGTCGCAACATCCCAATGTTGCCTCGTGATCTTGCTGACAACCTATGTTCACTGATCGAGAACGAAGTTCGTCCTGCACTTTGCTGCACAGTAACGGTATCTAAAGATGGCGTTATCGGTGATGACATTAACTTCTTCGCTGCAAACATCAAATCTCATGCTCGTCTTGCTTACGACAACGTATCAGACTGGCTAGAAACAGGTGCATCAGAGAAATGGCAACCATCAGAAGAGATTGCTGCAATTGTTTCTGATCTTCACCAATTTGCTCAAGCACGTTCAGCATGGCGCTCAGCAAACGCTGTTGTGTTCCCAGATCGCCCTGACTACCGCTTTGAACTGAGCGAAGATAACGATGTTGTCGCTATCCACGCTGACATGCGTCGTAGCGCAAACAAGCTGGTTGAAGAATCAATGATCAGCGCGAACATCTGTGCGGGCCGAGTACTAAAAGAGAGCTTCAACCAAGGTGTGTTTAACTGCCATTCTGGTTTCAAGGCTGAGAAAATCTCCGACGTTCTTGAACTGGTAAACCCGCAAGCGGAAACGCCGTTCACTGAAGAGCAAATCATTTCTCTAGAAGGTTTTGCTACTCTACGTCGTTGGTTAGGTTCTTTAGATAACAGCTACTACGACAACCGTATTCGTAAATTCCAAGCGTATAGCGAGATCAGCAATGAGCCTGCACCGCACTACGCGATGGGATTAGATATTTACGCAACTTGGACTTCTCCAATTCGTAAATATGGCGACATGATTAACCACCGTATGCTTAAAGCACACATCTTAGGTAAAGCGCCAATTCAAACACCAGATGAAACTATCGGTGATGAACTTGCCCTGCACCGCCGTCACCACGGCATGGCTGAGCGTAATGTTGGCGATTGGTTGTATGCTCGCACTCTAGCCAATGCTCCAGCAGAAGAAACTCGTTTCCAAGCTGAGATTTTCGATATTAACCGTGCAGGTATGCGTGTACGTTTACTTGAAAATGGTGCTGCTGCATTTATCCCTGGATCTCTCATTCTTAATAATAAAGAAAGAATAGAGTGCAACGGTGATATGGGTACTGTATCTATCGATAAAGAAATGGTATACAAACTGGGAGACGTTTTAGAAGTAGTTCTCTCTGAAGTTAATCAGGAAAACCGTAACTTAGTAGCAAAACCTACTCAAGTATTTGCGGACTTGCCTAGCGAGCCTGAAACGACAAACGAAACCGAAGCTTAAAGGCTTTAACAGCTACAGCTTTCAAGGTCAAAGCTATCAAGGTCAAAAGCTTCAAAGGTTCACTTCTAAAGGCGCTAATTATTAGCGCCTTTTTTGTAAATGTCTCATGCTTAAACAATACTTAAAAAAAACAATCAATAAGCAATCAATTTACAACGTCAAAGAAGCTCACTATGTCATCAATCACAGTTACTCAGTTCAGAAACTTCATTCCCAGGAGACGAGAACGTTATCCTGCCTCTAAAAACGGTATCTTTATAGTGTCGAAAGGCAGCATTTCTTTTGTGTTGCCCAATGGTACTCAAGCCTCGTTGCAAGCGGGAGATTTCACCCTTTACAATTCTGGTCAGATTAAAGACATCACGGTTAACACTGAAAATGGCGAATTCAGCGCAACCTGCTTAGATTTTGATTTGGCTATCTTTCAAAAGTTCATTAATCAGTTCAGCGATTTAGAGTCCGCTCGAATCCCAGACAAGTACATTAAGTTCAATCAAACGGATACTGAGCTCTGTCAGTTGAAAGATCTCATCATGTCACTGGCCAACTCTTCTTCTCAGAATGACTACGCACTCACTCAATTAGGCTTAAGTTTGCTGTCTTTGATGGTGGAACAGTACCCAGCTCTATTGGCTATTATTGCTCGAGCTTCAAGGTTAACCGTGACCCAAAGAGTCATTCATTACATCGAGCAAAACATTGAAAACAATATCTCTTTGGATACGCTCGCCAGTTACATGGGAATGTCACCGGCTACGCTTAAACGTCGCTTATCGGCTGAAGATCTGTCGTTCTCAAACTTATTAAAGATAAAACGTATTGCTCATGCAGCCACTCAGCTAAGAACATCGGATAAGTCGATCACTCAAATCGCGTATGAGTCAGGCTTTAAAAGTGCCGCTCACTTCAGCACGGCCTTTAAAACGTATCACGGAAAAACACCAAAAGACTTCCGATCGCTAGTGGCACAAGCACAACTGCAGAGCGTAAAGCCGCAAGTTTAAAGAAACAAAGCGATAGATTGATGTGGACGTCTTAGTTGGGAACTGGTGTAAACCAAGTGGCTTCAATATTAAGCCACTTGGGTGTGGGATGAGATGATTTGGCTTTGGGATTCAGTGGTTGAGTTTTGATACTCATTGATTCAGCTTTGCGAGCAGGCCACCAGCAAACGTGAAAACAGAGTGACTATGACCAGAAGTACGATTTAGGGTCTTTTTCTATTTCCGCCAAAATAGCATCAAGATCCTTCGATTTAGGAAGGTACGGATACGGCCCCCAATTCACAGAGTCGGTTTCGACATCCCCTTCAAGCGGCACCATCACTAACCAACAAGACAGCGACTCATCAAAAGTCACGCAGACGATCTCGTTTGTATAATCACTGTGAGATGAGTCGAGTAGATAATGCGCCTGAGAAAACAGCACACCACCCTCACACTCTTCATATAGGGATTTGCCTAGCTCGACAGGTAAACTTCGATTTCGAGAAGTACAGAGCCTCTCGGCCCCAATTAAAAGACGATTCAGCTCGATATGAATGACGGACATAACACCCCTTGTAACTTCATAGAAACTTCATAGAAACTTCTAAGTAGTGAATTCCTCTACTTAGCTTAGGACTCAACAAACATTTTAGCGAACAAGCGTAATCAAAATACCTGCCCTGCTCCCAGAAACGAATCTTGCTTTCGGAAACCCAGAAAGCTACGACTCATCAAGCGAACAGCTATACATCGAGAGTATGGAATTTCACAAAAGTGTCATATAACCGACCTATCATATGCGACAAATGTTATTAACTAGGAGTTGTTTATGTTACGAGTCGCGCTTGCCTCTCTTTTATCCTTAGCCCTGTCTTCTCATGCTGCTTTAGCACAAGAAACCACTATTTCGGGCTCCACTTCAGTATCACGAGTGATGGATGTATTAGCTGAGGAGTACAACAAGACTCACCCTGATAACTATATTGCGGTTCAGGGCATTGGTTCTACAGCAGGTATTACCATGGTTAATAAAGGTGTCTCTGACATCGGTATGAGCTCGCGTTATTTAACCGACCGCGAACAAGACGAGAAGTTGAAGGTATTTCCAATTGCCTTTGACGGCCTAGCTGTAGTAACTAACCGCTCAAACGCTGTAAGCAACGTTACACGTGAGCAGCTGTTCGATATCTACAAAGGCAAAATTACGAACTGGAAAGCTGTGGGTGGCGCAGATCAGCCTATCGCAGTTGTCACTCGCGAAGCGTCTTCTGGCTCACGCTATAGCTTCGAAAGCTTGCTTGGTTTAACGAAGATCATTAATGACCGTCTAGTGTCTGACATCAACCCAAATAACTTGGTTGTAAACAGCAACAGCATGGTTAAAACGATTGTTAACCATAACCCACACGCGATTGGTTTTATCTCTGTTGGTTCAATCGACCGTTCGATTAAAGCAATTACATTTGAAGGCGTAGAGCCAACATCTAAGAACATTGCTAACCACAGCTATGAATTGGCTCGCCCATTCTTGTTGCTGCACAAGACAGACTCAGTTTCTGACGAGAGCAAAGACTTCATCAAGTTCGTGAAGTCAAAGCAAGGGCAAGACCTTATCGAAGAGTACGGCTACACTCGCATTAAATAAGTGAGTGAGTTTTATCTTATGAAAAAAAAGAGAGAGCATTAAGCTCTCTCTTTTTTTTGGAATCTATATGGTTCGTTTAGAAGTGAAGTTGAATCACTGAAACGATCACAGCGCCAGGACGACGAATACCTTCGATTTCGACGCGAATTTCGCGTTCAATCTCTAGGCCTTTCTTAATTGGCGTTACTTTTGTTAGCGTACTTTTAGCACGAACATTACTGCCCGATTTAACAGGGTATGGGAAACGTACTTGGTTAAGACCAATGTTTACGACCATCTTCGCTGTTGGGAATTGAGACTTGTCAGGGTCAACACTGTCAGTCAATCGAGGAAGCAGAGATAAAGTTAAAAAACCATGTGCGATGGTTGTTTTGAACGGAGAGTCTGTTTCCGCTTTTTCAGGCTCAGTGTGAATCCACTGCATATCTTCAGTAACAAGGCCGAACTGGTTAATACGGTCTTGACTTACATTGATCCAGTCGCCAGTATGGATGACTTCACCGATCTGTTGATTAAGCTCATCAAACACAAGTTGTGCTTCTGGCTTAAGTACGATCGGCTGTTCCACCGGCATCTCTGGTGCATCTTCATTGACAGCAGGTTTGTGGTGATCACGAACCCACGCAAAGAAATGGCTATTTTGCGTACGATTAAGAAAGTCGCCCCAGTAATCTCTAAGAGCTGGAGACATCCATTGCATAAACTCTGAGTGTTGCGAAGACATGCTATCGCCTCGGTGTTTAAATAAATCAATGACTTTCATAAGAACCTCAATGCACAAAAAATTTCAATATAACTTCGTAATTTTGAAACACTTCACACTATTGTGCAAATGTTTTCGAGCATACAACCGTTAGCTGAACCTTGTTAAAATCATATTAAACATATACTTACCAATAAAACATCATTTTATTACAAAACCCAAATTAGAGTGTTAGCTCTATCACATGACAAACATTTGTTTATATAAAAGGCGTTTTTATTCATAAGTGGAATAAAAAAAGGCTTAGCGCAATGCTAAACCTTAGTTTTTACAAGGAATTAGTTTTCCGAGGGTTGGTCTTGTAAGAGACGAATCTTACAAGACACTCAATCCCCTATTCGTCATCAAGCGGAACCAGCTTGGTATTACCACCGTGTGCTTTCTCACGCTTACGTTGCACGAATGCGTAGAAGCCAGGGATTAGGAACGTACCCGCCAGTAACACACATAACAGGCCGCCGATCAGTGAAATACCCAAAGAGTTCTGACTCACGTGACCTGCGCCCGCAGCAAAGATAAGCGGGAAGATACCTAAGATGAACGACCAAGACGTCATGTTCACAGCACGGAAACGTAAAGTACCGCCCTTCACCGCCGCATCTTCAATCGGTGCGTCTTTCTCTTCACGCTCAACCTTTGCGAATTCCACAATCAAGATTGCGTTCTTCGCGGCCAAGGCTATCAAGAGAACCAAACCTATTTGTGCATAAAGGTTCAGCGGAGTGCCCGTTAGATTCAATGCCAAGAAGGAGCCTAAGGTTGCGACAGGTACCACGAGGATAATCGCAATCGGAATTGTCCAACTCTCGTATTGAGCCACCATAAACAGGTAGATGAAGATCAGAGCCAGTGCGAAAGCAAAGATCGCTTGGTTACCTGCTAGTACTTCTTGGTAAGCCATGCCTGTCCATTCGTACTGATACCCCTGAGGCAATACTTCTGCAGCTACGCGTTCCATTGCCGCAATCGCATCACCACTAGAGTAACCTTCTGCAGGTTGACCTTGAATCACGGCACTGCGGTACATGTTGTAACGCCATGCTACATCTGGTTCGAAGATCTGGTCGTAAGTCACCAATGTGCTTAACGGGATCATCTCGCCATTAGACGAACGAACGTGGAATCGTTGTAGGTCATCCATGCTGCTACGGTGTTCACTGTCAGCTTGCATGGTTACGCGGAAGTTTTTACCAAACATGGTGAAATCATTCACGTACAGAGAACCTAAGTTACCTTGTAGTGTTTGGAAGATTTCCGACAACGGAATACCAAGTTGCTGCGCTTTCTCACGGTCAATGTCGACATAGTAGTGCGGTACGTTCGCACGGAAAGTACTGAATGTGTGTGAAATCTCAGGCTGTTTGCTCGCCTCAGCTATCACGTCATTCATCACCATAGCAAGATCAGTACGGCTTCGGCCTAGCGTATCTTCAAGTACAAACTCGAAACCAGACGCGGCCCCCATGCCCGGAACTGCAGGAGGCCCCATCGCAAACACGACAGCTTGAGGAAGTTCAGTCGCAGCACGACCATTAATACGCTGTGAGATAGCCTGAGCAGAGTGTTGACCATCCAGTGCATTACGCATGTCCCAATCGTGAAGCTTGATGAACATTGACGCACCATTCGACGCAGAAGCGCCCGTCATAAATGCGTAGCCGTTAACCAGTGTTACGCCATCAACACCCGGCTCTTGTTCAACCATTTCAAGCAGCTGCTTAGTCACTTCTTCGGTTCGAGACAAGGATGCCGCGTCAGGAAGCTGAACGTTAACCAGCAAAATGCCTTTATCTTCTTGAGGTACAAACGCCGTAGACGTTGTCTTCGCAAAATAAGTCACAGCCGCCAAAGCCACAAAGAAGAAAGTGAACAGCAGAACGCCTTTCTTAACTAAGAAGCCAGCCACTTGACCGTATTTGTTAGTAACAGACTCTAGACCACGGTTAAATGCTTGGTACCAACGCGCCGTGTTACCACCACCCTGCTTAAGAACCAGTGAACACAATGCAGGTGATAGCGTTAATGCGTTAATTGAAGAGATAACAACCGCGATACAGATAGTCAGAGCGAACTGACGGTACATGATGCCAGTAATACCAGGAAGCATTGCAACAGGGATGAATACCGCAAGTAGAACCAAGGTCGACGTAATGATCGGCCCCGTTACTTCTTTCATCGCAATAAGCGTGGCTTTACGCGGTGAAATGGTTGGGTCTTTAGCCATTGTGGTATCAACGTTCTCGATAACCAAGATCGCATCATCTACTACGATACCAATCGCTAGTATCAAACCAAACAGGGTTACCGTGTTGATGGTGAAACCCGTCATCTGCATGATGGCAAACGTACCAATCAAAGATACCGGAATCGCAACTACAGGAATCAAGGTTGCACGCGCACTACCCAAGAACAGGTACGTTACCGCAATAACCAGCAAGATGGCTTCGATTAAGGTCTTTACTACCCCTTTGATCGACTCAGCAACAAACAGTGTAGTGTCGTAACTTGCTTCATACGCCACGCCTTCTGGGAAGTTCTTGCTTAAGTTTTCCAGCATCGCCATCACAGCTTTGCCACTTTCCAGCGCGTTAGCGTCTGATTGAAGTGACAGCGTTACGATCGACGCATCTTGACCACGGTATTTACCATTACCGTCGTAGAACTTTTTACCAAGCTCAACACGTGCAATGTCTTTTAAGTAAACCGTTGAACCGTCTTGAGTTGCACGAAGAACAACATTTTCAAACTCATCAGCTGTTTCTAATCGGCCTTTTGTTACCAAGTTGAACTGCACTTCTTGTGCGTTGTTATAAGGTGCAGCACCAATACGGCCTGCAGCAACTTGAACGTTCTGCTCTGCCAACGCGCGATTCACGTCTGAAGTGGTGATATTGAGGTTAGCCATTTTCTCAGGATCTAACCAAACACGCATCGCGTATTCACCACCACCCAACACGTTAACTTCACTGATGCCCTTCACACGAGCCAGTTGGTCTTTAATGTTTAGGTTAACGTAGTTGATCAGGAATTGGTCGTTGTACTCACCGTTTGGCGAATAGAAGTTCAATACCATCAAAAGGTCTGGTGAACGCTTTTTAACGGTGACACCCACCATTCGAACTTCTTGCGGAAGCTTCGATTCGATTTGAGCAACTCGGTTCTGAACGTTGACCTGAGCCATATCTGGGTCAGTACCAACATCAAAGGTCACATTAAGGTTGTATGAACCATCGTTAGCGCTTTTAGAAGACATGTAGATCATATCTTCAACGCCGTTAACCGACGTTTCTATGGGGTCGGCTATCGCCTGTTCTACTACTTCAGCACTTGCACCTGTGTAGAATGCGGTAACACTTACAGAAGGCGGGCTGATTTTTGGATATTCCGCCACTGGCAAGATAGCGAGAGAAATCGCACCCGCCAGCGTTAAGATTATGGATATTACAAGGGCAAACTTAGGCCTTTGAATAAAGAAACGACTCAACATAACTACGCCCCTTACTCAGCTTGTTCAGCAGAAGCTTGAATGCGAACAGACATACCATTGCGAACACGCTGTAAGCCTTGAGTGATCACTGTGTCATTCTTCTCCAGACCGGAATGAACAATCACACCACCTTCAACCTGACGACCCATTTCGATGTTTCTACGCTCAGCCACAGGAGCAGCTTCGCCTTCAACTAACACCATAACAAAGTCGCCTTCAAGGTCGGTTTGAACCGCGCGGCGAGGAATGGTTACGACATCAATAGATTGCTTCTCACGCAGATCAACACGAACGTGCTGACCAGGAAGCAATTGCTGGTCTGGGTTATCAGCAATAGCGCGCATCGCGATCGTACCAGTGTTTAGGTTGATACGGTTGCCCAAGAAGTCAAGCTGACCTAGATGTTCGAACGCTTCACCGTTCTCAAGCATGATCTGAACTTCAACACCTGCAGAGTCGCTGCTGCCATCGCCTTCGATGCGGTCCATACCCAGCTCAATACGCTCTCGCTCACTGATGCTGAACGATGCGTGGATTGGGTCTAGGCTAACCAAAGTCGTCAGTACACCTGAAGACGGCGAAACCAGATCACCCGTGCTCACTTTGGTATCGCTAATACGGCCAGAGAAAGGCGCGATGATTTTGGTATGAGAAAGCTGAACATTCGCAGCATTAAGCTGTGCTTGGCTTGCTTCAAGCTGTGCTTGAGAACCTAACAAGTTTGCGGTTAATGCATCGAATTCAGATTGAGAGATACTGCCTTTCGGAAGTAGGTTTTTACCACGATTAAAATCAAGCTCAGCTTTTTTAAGGTTCGCGTTCGCTTGAGCAACAGACGCTTTTGCGCTTGCTACTTCGGCTTCAAACGAAGAAGGTTCAATCGAATAAAGCAATTGACCCTTTTCAACCATTTGGCCTTCTTTGAAATGGCGGCTTTGCAGGTAGCCAGAAACTTGTGCAGTAATTGCCGTGTCTTCAACGGCTTCAATACGACCGATGTACGACTTACTTTGTTGGTGAGAAACGACGCTAACATCCTGTACAGCTACGAGAGGTAAAGGCGCTTGCTTGGCATTCTGAGCATCTTGCCCACATCCAGCAAGAATAAGAGAGCTTGCAAGAGCCGTAAGGATTAACTTTTTACGCATGGTTATACCGTCACTTATGAGAAATTGAACAGCATAAAAGTTACGTAACACAATTGCTTCAAATGTCCGAGGAATATCAATTATAACTGGCCAAAGTGTATCAATATGTTAATTGAAACCAAGTGCTTATAAAGTGATTACAAACACGCTACAATTCCTAAGTAAATCAATCTCTCAGCTTTTGTTCTCTATGGATATTGTCTAACATAATGTATTGTCAGACAGATAAGCATTCACATTTAATTGTTAAGGAATTCTCATGATTTCAAAATGGGCTAAACGTTTCTATCAAATGGCGGAATTGGTCGGTTCTTGGAGTAAAGATCCTTCAACTCAAGTCGGCGCCGTAATCACTAAGCACAACCGCATTGTTTCTGTTGGTTTTAATGGCTACCCACATGGCGTGTCTGATAGTGCGGATACTGATGACAGAGAGATGAAGTACCTCAAGACACTTCACGCTGAAGAAAATGCGATCTTATTCGCCAAGCGTGATTTGGACAGCTGTGAAATCTGGGTGACTCACTTCCCTTGCCCAAACTGCGCAGCGAAAATCATCCAAACCGGTATTTCTGCGGTTCACTGCCCAGAGCAAAGTGAAGACTTTCTTTCTCGCTGGGGAGACAAAATCAAAGTGAGCCAAGATATGTTTGAACAAGCAGGCGTAAAAGTCGATTGGTTGCCACTGGCTGACCTAGATTAAACGAACAGATAGTTAGAACAAAAAAGCCGAGAGTCGATATTATCGCTCTCGGCTTTCTTTTGTTTGGGGCTCAGCGGACTGCAGGATTAAGCACTGACAGGAAATGCTTCAGCGTATGCTTCCATGAAATCTTTACGAATCTCTTGCTCTAGATGAACCGCCTTCTCGGTTGGACAGAAAATCATAAAATGGACTTCTTGCTCACCGGTTGAACTGCTTGTGATGTGGATATGCGGCTCAGAACCAGGAAGATCGACACCAGCGTGCTTTTCAATCACGCCGTTATAACGACGAGCAACATCGATAAACTCCTCGCAATGCTCTTCAATTTTTACAATAAGACCCGGCACCATTGGGTACAGGTTAACGAAGTCTCTCACCGTAACTGTAAAGCTATGGTAAACGTAACGCTTCATGAAGTTGAGGTTCTTTACAGGATAAGTAAAGAACATACTGTTAGGCAGCGTAGCGGTCTTGCCAGTGAAGTGGTATTGCCCATGGTAAAGATCGATTTCTTGAATCACGGTCGCCATCAGATTGTGCTCAATCACCTCACCGCTGATTTTACCTACTTCGATCCAGTCACCAATTCTAAATGAGCGCGAGCTCGCACGCTGAATAGAACCGGTGAAACACAAAATGATCTCTTTTGAAGCCACTACTATCGCAACAGCAATGGCCGTGACAGATAGCGCAAACTCGCTGATTTCGGATTTCCACAGCACAAATAACGTCACAACAATAATCGCGAATGTGCCGTTTTTGGTTCGTGACATCCAGTTACGTTGGTCTTCACTAAGGAAAGCAACATCACCTCTTATTTGAGATAAGGTGATTCGGCGAATGATTAAAATAATAGTGATAATCAACGCACTAAAAATAAACTTATGAGCGAGTAGAAAATCAATTACTTGCCACACTTTTTCCATTACTTATTCCTTAGCATTACAACGACGAGCTTTACAACGATTAGCGGAGACTTCGCTATGAAAAAGCGCTCAAAAATAGAGCGCTTTTTTACGTGCCTAAATCAGCTATTGGTAAGGCTATCATTTTATCTTGGCAGAAGTAATAAATTGGCCAAAAGTTTCACACCAAATCACAACCGTATTAAATCGATTAAGATCAGTACCTTCGGGAAGCTCAACCATAAAGCGGTCGAATGTTTTCACATCTCCGACTCTCAATAACTCGTTCTTGCTGTCATTGAAAGCGTGCTCGGTTTCAATGAACTTAGGCGAGAGATAAACCTTGTAATCAGGTCCCGGCGCCAATTCACCTTCAAAAGCGATCGCACTTTCGGATACTGAGACGATGCCTTCTCCCCAGTGCAAGAAGTCACTGTCTTGTCGATCTTTAGTGAACTCGCCCGTGTAGATAGCCTGCTCACTGATCGCTTCAACAGAACTTGAGGAAGGAGAATCAGGCTCAATCAAGATAGGCAATGCGTAAACACCTAGCCCAAAACCAACAGCACCCACGGCTAAGTGGGTGCAAAGTAAAACTAACTTTTTCATCGCGTACTCCCTTATGCTTAAAGAGAGTATTATTGAATACTCTCAAAAATACAAAGAGATATAACGCTCTGATGTTCTATTTTTGGTAATGCGTTGCTGTACGTTGTGACAGTTCAACAATCACTTTTACCGCTTGCTCCATGCCTTGAATGGTAATGAACTCATGAATACCGTGGAAGTTGTAACCGCCAGTAAAGATATTCGGACATGGTAGCCCCATGAAAGATAAGCGAGCACCGTCTGTACCACCTCGGATTGGTTTAACCATTGGCTCGACATTGCACTCAATCATCGCCTGCTTGGCCAATTCAATAATATGTTGATGCGGTTCAACCATCTCTTTCATGTTGAAGTAGCTACCGGTTAGCACCAGCTCAACACGGCCTTTCTCAAGGCGCTCATTCAGCTCATCGACTTTCTGCTGCATGAATGCTTTACGCGCTTCTACACCCTCACGTTCAAAATCACGGATGATGTATCCCAGTTCAGAGCGAGCCACACCCATTTCCGCCGATTTCAGGTGGTAGAAGCCTTCATAACCTTCTGTGCACTCTGGTGTTTCTTGCGCAGGCATCATCAATTGGAATTGCGCTGCAATGTTCATCGAGTTCACCATTTTATCTTTTGCGGTGCCCGGGTGAACGTTCACGCCATGACAGATAACATCGGCGCTCGTGGCATTGAAGTTCTCAAATTCCAACTCCCCTACTGGGCCACCATCGATGGTGTACGCCCACTCGGCGCCAAATTTTTCAACGTCAAACAGGTTCGCACCGCGACCAATCTCTTCATCCGGCGTGAAACCAATGCAGATGTCGCCGTGTTTGATGTCTGGATTCGCTTTCAGGTAAGCAATTGCACTGATGATTTCAGCGATGCCCGCTTTGTTGTCGGCACCAAGCAGAGTTGTGCCGTCAGTCGTAATCAGGTCGTGACCATGTAAAGAATCAAGATCTGGATACTGGCTTGGGTTCAAACTCTCGCCACTTTCCCCTAATTCAATCGTTCCACCTCGGTAATCTTTAATCACTTGTGGTTTCACGTTGGCGCCTGATGCGTCAGGAGCGGTATCCATGTGCGCCACAAAGCCAATCGCAGGCACATCGTAATCGACATTCGACGGCAGTTTCGCCATCAAGTATCCATTGTCATCTAAAGACACATCAACTAAGTCTAATGCCACCAATTCTAACTTTAAGGCTTCAGCAAAGGTAATTTGACCCGGTGAACTTGGGCATTGCTGATTAGAAGGATCGGATTTGGTATCAAAAGTAACGTAATTCAGAAAACGTTCTACAAGCTTTTCCATAATTCATCTCACCATGGATTAAGTAATTGATTTACTGACTTAATTATTATGTCGATAAGTGATACATCGTTAAATAAATACGAGCACAGAGTCAGTAGCGAGGGTTTTCATCTTACGCCCCTGACCATGTATGTAATTGCTCTAAATCATTATTGTGCGAAATTAGATGCGCTTCCTATACTTGAAAACAGAGGGTTTCGTCAGTTCAACATTGCATACGGATGATAAGAGATCGCTTTGTACGCATTCTACGCCCTCCGCTCTCAGCCTAACAAAAGTACAAAGTGGATGATGATCACAATTTATCCTTGATGCAGAATCTGTCATACGTTACACGGAGACACAGTTATGACGATTAATAAATATTTCATTTTCTCTCCTCAAGCCTCTGAGGAAACGCTTCGACCAGTATTAACTGAGAAAGAAGTTCAAAGGCAGGAAGCTCTAAGACAGGCGCAGATCCAGGGTGGATTAGACACAAACGCGACCTCGTAACTCAATGAATACCTAGCACTATTAAGACCCCTATAAAAAAGCTCTACGCTCTATCCGGTAGAGCTTTTTTTATTTTTGATCTGTTCTCCTCTCCCCCACTCCCAAACAAGCTGAACATTAAACCTTCGCTCATTGCTTGTTGTTCTTCACTTCTCGATCACCAATTGGCTCATAGTTTCTCGCGAATGTATTTTCACGCATTGCACACACTAGCTTGCAGCGCTGAGAAATGACTCACTAAACTCCCCGATGCCATACCTTGTCGTGTCATTTTGTGCTAATAATTCATATTCGTTTTCATTCCTCACTCGCCCTCTTTTCAAAACTATAATGCGAGTACCAGAGAACCTAACCACAGGAACCCCGAATTCAATGGAATATTCAAAGCTAGGAAGTAGTCAAATTCCCGTTTCCCGTATCTGTCTTGGCAGCATGACTTGGGGGCTACAAAATACGCAGCAGCAAGCCGACCAACAGATCGAATACGCATTAAGCCAAGGTATTAACTTTATCGATACTGCAGAGATGTACGCGGTTCCACCTTCTCCAGATACCTACGGAAAAACAGAAGCGATCATTGGTAACTGGTTATCGCGTAACCCACAGCGTCGACAAGAGTTGATCATTGCGAGCAAAATTGCCGGGCCAGGGCTTCCTTGGGTTCGAGATGGCGGCCCGATAACTGGTGAAGCGGTGATCGCAGCCGTTGACGCATCATTAAAACGCCTACAAACAGACTATATCGACCTTTACCAACTTCATTGGCCAAATCGTACAACGCCTCACTTTGGTAAGCATTTCCCGAATCACATTCGATTCAGTGATATTGACCGAAAGCAGCATGAAGCTGAGATGTTGGAAATCCTACAAGCACTGGCAAGCTGCATTAAGGCGGGGAAAATTCGCCATGTCGGGCTTTCAGATGATTCTACTTGGGGCATTAACACTTACCTCAAGCTGAGTGAAAAACACGATTTGCCACGTATGGTTTCGATTCAGAATGAATTTAGCCTACTGCACGCAAAAGACTGGCCATATCTGATTGAGAACTGTGTGCATGAAGATGTCGCTTACCTGCCATGGTCACCTTTAGCTGCAGGCATGTTGAGTGGAAAGTACATTGATGGCGCAAGACCGGAAGGCAGCCGTTGGACTTACATGCAACGTAAAGGCATTTTCCGTGACACTGAATCTGCCAACGAAGCGGTTAAAGGCTATGTTGAAGTGGCGAATGCTCACGGGTTCACTCCAAGCCAACTGGCATTGGCTTGGTGTAATCAAGTTGATGGGGTGACGTCCACTATCATTGGTGCAACGACCATGGAGCAGCTAAAAGAGAACGTAGCCGCTTTCAGTAAACCGTTATCAGAAGAGATCCTGACTGATATCAACACAGTCTTTAAGCGCTACCCTGCTCCGTATTAGGCTGTTAGTTCAGCTTAACTTAAGTAAGTAAATCCCATAAGAGCGCGCTATTTAGTGCGCTTTTCTTTTTTAAGTGGATCGCTTTTGCTTTTTATATGGATCGCATTGAGCTATCACGCTTTTGGTTCGCTAACCTTTGCTCTATAATGCGCGGGCTTATATCTAGGATAAAAACATGATTTCAAAAAACCAATTAAAACTCCTTCGTGCTTTGGGTCAAAAGAAACAACGTAAAGCCCACGGCCTGTTTCTAGTTCAAGGTGAAAAGAACGTTCTTGAGCTGTTCAATAGTGACTTAGTGGTGAAGAATGTCTTTGCTACCGCTGATTTCTTATCTGAAAATCATGCTTCACTGATTGAGTTTGATTGTGTTGAAGCCTCGCTGGATGATCTAACCAAAGCGAGCACTTTGGTCAGTAACAACGCAGCGATTGCGGTTGTTGAGATCCCAACGTTTGAACTACCAGAAGCAACAGGACTGATGATTGCGCTTGATGGCGTTTCAGACCCTGGCAACCTAGGTACGATTATTCGCGTAGCAGACTGGTACGGCATCAAGCATATCGTTGCGAGCAGCGATTGCGCAGACCCATACAACCCTAAAACGATCAGCGCGACTATGGGCAGCTTTGGCCGCGTACACGTAAGCCAAACAGACTTACCAGCTTACTTAGAGCAAGCGAACCTACCGGTTTACGGTGCTTTCTTAGAAGGCGAAAGTGTTCATAAGACTGAGTTTACTGCTAACGGCATTTTATTGATGGGCAGTGAGTCTCACGGCATCCGTGAACACGCGGCTAAATACGTGACTGATAAGATTACGATTCCAGCATTCGGTGGCGCAGAGTCTTTGAACGTTGCAATGGCGACAGGCATTATTCTCGACAACATGCGTCGTCAGCACTGCTAGACCTCTAAGCTAACTAGCCAATCGACAGTGTTCAGATATTAAAAAAGGCGTATTGATTAAATCAGTACGCCTTTTTATTTGAGTTCTTTTCAACAATTACTTTTCTAGCATTGCCAACTTATCACACACACCATTCCACTTTTCAGCGTCATCCATTGGTGCTTTTACTTCCGTTTGCACAGGCCAAATCTCAGCGAGCTCTGCGTTCACTTCGATGAAGATCTTTTGATCTTCTGGCAGTTCGTCTTCTTGGAAGATTGCTTGAGCATCACATTCAGGTACACACAAGCCACAATCAATACATTCGACTGGGTTGATTACCATGAAATTTGGGCCTTCATGGAACGCATCTGCGGGGCACACTGCCACACAGTCTGTGTATTTACATTGAATACAATTATCGCCTACGACAAATGCCATGATGCTCTGCTCTATAAGTTAGTCAAAATTGAAGAATGGGGATAATACTCATCCCAAAGCAAAATTCAACATCATACGGCTCTAATATCGTGTCTATTTGCTCCATGTTTCCAAATTAGTATGACAGATAAATCAATTTCTCGTAAAATGCGCGCCATTGTGAGCTTATCGCTTCTTTGAACATCAGCGTTTCCATCAAACTCTGTATTAAGAAACGATCTAGCTAAGACACCTATAAAAACGAGACATCGAAATGATACGTTTAACCGAAATTAAACTCCCACTAGACCATGAAGAGTCTGCTATTCAAGACGCTATTGAAGCGAAACTTGGTATTAACTCTGATCAGGTACTCTCTTTTAATATCTTTAAACGTGGCTACGATGCTCGTAAGAAATCAAAGATCTTACTTATCTACACGCTTGACGTTCTCGTTGAAAACGAAGCTGAGTTGTTAGAACAATTCATTAGCGACCCGCACGTAAAAGTGACTCCTGATATGGAGTACAAGTTTGTTGCTAAAGCGGTTGAGAACCAAACTGAGCGCCCTGTGGTTATCGGTTTTGGCCCATGTGGTCTATTCGCTGGCCTAGTGCTTGCTCAAATGGGTTTCAACCCAATCATCGTTGAGCGTGGTAAAGAAGTTCGTGAGCGTACGAAAGATACCTTTGGTTTCTGGCGTAAGCGTACGCTGAACACAGAATCAAACGTACAGTTTGGTGAAGGCGGCGCAGGTACTTTCTCTGACGGTAAGCTGTACAGCCAAGTTAAAGATCCAAAGCACTACGGCCGTAAAGTAATTGAAGAGTTCGTTGCTGCGGGTGCACCAGAAGAAATTCTATACGTAAGTAAGCCGCACATCGGTACCTTTAAACTGGTTACCATGATCGAAAAGATGCGCGCTTCTATCATTGAACTTGGTGGCGAAATCCGTTTCAGCACTCGTGTTGACGACGTTCATATGGAAGATGGTCAAATCACTGGCCTAACGCTTTCTAACGGTGAAGAGATCAAATCTCGTCACGTGGTATTGGCTGTTGGCCACAGTGCTCGTGACACGTTTGAAATGCTGTACGATCGTGGCGTTTACATGGAAGCGAAGCCTTTCTCTGTTGGTTTCCGTATCGAACACAAGCAATCGATGATCGATGAAGCTCGTTTCGGTAAGAACGCAGGCAACCCAATCCTAGGTGCTGCGGACTACAAACTCGTTCACCACTGTAAGAATGGCCGCACTGTATACAGCTTCTGTATGTGCCCAGGTGGTACTGTGGTTGCTGCAACGTCTGAAGAAGGCCGCGTAGTAACGAACGGCATGAGCCAATACTCTCGTGCAGAACGTAACGCAAACAGCGCAATCGTTGTAGGTATCGACCCAGAGCGTGATTACCCAGGTGACGCACTGGCTGGTATCCGTTTACAACGTGAACTAGAAAGCGGCGCTTATGTTCTTGGTGGTGAAAACTACGATGCACCAGCTCAAAAAATCGGTGACTTCTTGAAAGGTCGCGATCCAAGTGCAATCGGTGAAGTACAACCGTCATTCACGCCGGGTATCCACCTGACTGATATTTCAAAAGCGCTGCCTGATTTTGCTATCGAAGCGATTCGTGAAGCAATCCCAGCGTTCGAGAAGAAGATCAAAGGTTTCTCTACGCCAGACGGCCTACTTACCGGTGTTGAGACACGTACGTCTTCTCCTGTATGCATCAAACGTGGCAAAGACTTCCAAAGCATCAACCTTAAGGGCTTCTTCCCTGCAGGTGAAGGCGCAGGCTACGCAGGCGGCATCCTGTCTGCTGGTATCGATGGTATTAAGGTTGCGGAAGCACTTGCACTGTCAATGGTAGAGCAGAACCAAGCAGAGAAGATTGAGATCGCTTAACAACGCGTTTTAATATTATCTAAAGCTAAAAATCCAGTGTCTGATGGCACTGGATTTTTTTATTGCGTAAAGCTATTTATAGTTATTGAGTAACGACTTCGTCAGCGTTACTTACAAGTATCTTTTGACCAATTCACACCATCATCTGAACATTCCATTCGACTTGTTCCATTCTGGTAATAATAACCTTTGGTCCAGTTACCTTGAGAGTATTTAGACGTTATCGTTTGAGTGTAATCAAACGGTGTATTCTCAATGTACGCATACTTATGTCTGTTCCAACTATCAGAGCCATAAGAACTAATGTCATCAAAGTCTACCGAGAGATAGCTGAGTGCATCAAAGTCGCTGCGCGACACTCTATCCAATGAATCACCGAGATTAACCCACTCTGGATGTGGTGCGTTATTCTCAAAATTAAATTTCGCTTGTACTTGGGTAAACTGATCTTTGTAGTCACCGACAAGATCTGCCGACAAGGTTTGCATGAATCCAGCACCGACATTTTGACGTGAACAACTGTCCCAATCAGGTTGTTTAGACCAACCACGGTTCAACACACCAAAGGTCGCGAGTGAGTTAGGTAAAATCTGTTGCTTGATGGTCTCTTTCACCGAACATGAATATTCCGTTCCATCACTATCCAATGAGAACCAAGCTTCTTTGTCATATTCCAAACCATTTTTCTTTTGGCTATTACGCTCAATATGCTTATTTAACGCCAGTTCTGTCTGCAAGTCAGCTGAAACTTCATGTTCAATGACAATCAGCTTATCCGCAGTCATCACTGTTTTAACTTTATACCACTTATTAATTTCGTTCTTCTTGAAGTAGTCCCAATGCTGCCAGTAATAGTCAACATAAGCTTGCTGGGCTCTTGGGTTCTCTTTTTGAATCTCTTTCGTCTCTTGATACGACTTTTTAATAGCTGGCATCATTTTCTGCGCCAACTCATAGAGCTCGGTATTTTGATTCTTAACGAAATCACCATACAAGTCCTCTACTGCGATGTTGTATCGGTTCGCAATTCGGAAGTCATGCTCTTTCACATTTTGGATAATGCTATTTTGGGTGTTCACGGCTTGCTTCAAAGCAGAGCAACTGTTTAAACCACCTTTATACAAGTCGGCTTGGATCTCATTCCATAACACGGTCGTAAGTGGCGTAGTCGACTTAATTTCTTGCTCAGAACTCACCGTCATGACTGGCGGAAATATTAACTGATAAGGTTCAGTAATCGGTGAGTTTGGGCTGTCCGCATCAATAGCGCCTACTGGCACATTCACTACGATGGGTGCATAGTCCATACAGTTTGAGTTAGAACCCGTCAAAGATAGCTCATAGCTGCCTTCATGGTCCGTGATGCTGCTAGGCTCACCTTCATCTAATACGCCATTATAATTGATATCTAGAAACGCGGTCGCCCCGGAAATATACCCGTCAATGGCGACACCTTGTAAGGTTCTCGTTTGAGGAGCAGGAGCACTTGTGTTGCTACCACCGCCTCCTCCGCCACAAGCCGTAAGGCCACCAGCTATAAGTGCGATAGAAATAAGCTTAAGTTTCATTCGATTAGATCCTAATGAAATACATTATCAATGGAATTGTCATTGGGGGGATGACCGGAAATGACTGTGATAGTCATAGCCAGTCATAATAGCGATTGGCATTAGAAAGAAACACGAAAGGGTGATAGCCGATTCGTGCATGTTTTCATTTTGAACAGAAACTAAAAGATGGGGAAATGGGGTTAAAAATGGACTAATTACTTCTCGCTCGAGGCTATCCAAAGCTTATAAAAATCACTATAACCGGTTTGGTTAATCTCTACCCCATGAACCTCAACACTATTAAAAACCTTCTCTTTGCCGTGAAATAACGGACAAAGTAACTTCTGTTGATAAAGCGAATCTTCAATCTCTTTCAACTCGCGCATTGGGTCCTCGCCACTGACAGCAGCTCTAACTCTCTCGCAATGCGCCTTCATCTCAGAATTGTTGAAAATGAACCTGAGACCAGATGAAGCAAGTAGCCAATCGTAAAGACCATACTCTTTTGGCTGTTCGATAACTTCTTCAATAAATAACAAGTCTGCCGACTCACTCATGGAGCTAGGGTCACTGATATTGGTAAGCTCAACAACTTCAATAGCGACACCCGTTTTTACAATCGTTTGTTGCAGCCAGTCCGCCATATCTTGAAGTAAAGGAATCGTCATTCTAGGTCGTGTTAATACAACCGTGCCCGTCAAAATAGGAATGGGATTGCTGGATGTTAATTTACTCGGCGAGAAAGACAGATCATCCGTCACCATATCAGCATCAAACTCTTTACTGCTGGACTTGATAAACGATACCAACCTGTCGAGTTCTTCAGGGGTTATGCCCGAGTTTTCTCTACGATTAACCGCAAGATACGAAAGTGCATTGATTGTGGTTTCTTCTGCTACGCCAGATTGATTAAAACTCAGGGTGTGATCATTCAAACCTTCTATGTCGGTGAGCGTTATCTGTTCTAACAAGGCATTTTGAGCAAAGTAACCTCGGTGACGTTTAAGAACCAAGCACTCTTCGCTCCAATCGTCTAATGAGAAAGCTCCGGTTCCGATATAGGCACTGCGCCCGCTCGAAAAATAAGTACGCTTGCAGCGGTAAATAGACGCGTGTGGGCTAGTCAAAGCATAGAGAAACATTGGGTTTGCGTGTTTCAGCTCAATAGTCAGTTGTTTATCACCCACCACTTGAACATCACTGACCTGATCAAATAAAGACTGTACTGGCCCTTCGATATTTTTTAGCTGCAACAAACATTGAGCAACATCTTTGGCCGTTAAAGTTTCACCGTCATGGAATAACACATTCGGTCTCAACCAAAAATGCAGAAATCGCCCTTCCACCTTCCAATGGTGCGCGAGGCTCGCTTGGGGATTTCCCTCATGGTCTTGGACGAGTAACGTATTGTATAGACTTCTTAAGATGTGATGTTCTGCGGTTCGGTATGTTTTTGCTGGATCAAGGTTATCAACCCACGGATATTGAGTGATCAGTAAATGGTCATGTTGTTGATTGAACAGACTATGTTTTTCAGTCGCTAGCGTCAGTGCCTTTATTGCAGCATCACCATAGCTTTCTAGAAGGCGGGGAATAACGTTAAAACACCCTTGCTCTAACTGAAGCGCTAACACTTGTTCTAATGCTTCGGGAAAGCTGACCAAAATTCTAAACTGGCTAAGCTTCCCTCTTCCTTTGGACGGAATCCAACAAATCCAGCGATATTCCGATAAGCATTTAAGAATGATCGAAGTGTTTCTGCGAGAGGTCGATAGCGAGTGTTCAAGATCATCGATCGTTAGGTGATACTCTTCACCTAATTCATACTTTGCAATAAGCTGCTGAAGTCTACGTAAGTTAGCGTCGTTCAATGGATATCCGAATCAAGCGTCTAGTGGAACGAGAATAGCTGTAACCCAAATGGGAGGTCTATTTACTCATTCAAGTTGGAATATGCTGTATGAAACTGTTGATATAAATAATATCAAGATCCAACTTAATTTATAAACACCTCTTTTAGCAAACAAAATAATCACTGATCGTGCATATTCAGTGGCAAAAATAAGTGGGAGATTAATCCTCCACCGGATTTGCTATTTGCTCTACATTCCTGCCTTATCGTTGTGCTATTGAGCCAGTATTATCCAACTAAAGTGTCTATGTTACTAGCGGTACACAAGCAACATGGTAGAATGCCGCCATTAATCTTATCCTTGTATAAGATTGTTAAACCTTTCCATCGCTATTTAGCCAAATCATACCGAGAAACTTATGCCATTTTCCAAGCTTGGATTAAGCTCACCTATTGTTAAAGCCGTTGCAAAACAAGGCTATGAAAAGCCAACCTCTATTCAAGAAAAAGCAATTCCGATTGTTCTTTCTGGTAAGAACCTTATTGCTGCAGCACAAACAGGTACAGGTAAAACTGCGAGCTTTGTTCTCCCTATCTTAGAAATGCTAAGCAAAGGTGAAACGCAGCGTAAAAAACGTATCCGCGCAGTTATCCTGACACCAACGCGTGAGCTGGCAGTTCAGGTTGAACAGAACATCACTAAGTACGCGAAGTTCCTAAACCTAACATCACTAGCGATGTACGGTGGCGTGTCTTACCAACACCAGAAAGATCGTCTTATTGAAGGCGTGGATATTCTTGTGGCAACACCAGGTCGTTTGATCGACATGTACGGACAACGTGCCGTTCACTTTGATGAAGTGGAAGTACTGGTTCTAGATGAAGCTGACCGCATGCTAGACATGGGTTTCATTGAAGACATCAACAAGATCATCGCGCGTCTACCACAAGACATCCAAAACCTGCTGTTCTCGGCAACGCTTTCAACGCCAGTGCGTGCACTAGCGAAAAGTGCAATCAGTGAAGCGGAAGAGATTTCGATTGCCAAGACTGATGCGTCTAAAGCGAACATTGAGCAATGGTTGGTAACGGTAGATAAAGACCGTAAGTCAGCACTATTGAGCCACATGATTACCGAAGGTAACTGGGACCAAGCGCTTATCTTTATCGAAACCAAGCACGGCGCGGCTAAGTTGGTTGCTCAACTTGAGAAACGTGGTATTCAAGCGGAAGCTTTCCACAGTGGACGTAGCCAAGCGATTCGTGAAAAAATCTTGGCTGACTTTAAGAAAGGTCGCCTAAAATACTTAGTCGCGACGGGTGTTGCTGCTCGTGGTATCGATATCGACAACCTAAGCCGCGTAGTGAACTACGACATGCCATTCCCAGCAGATGATTATGTTCACCGTATTGGTCGTACAGGCCGTGCTGATGCATCTGGCGAAGCGATCTCTTTCCTATCAAAAGATAACTTCAAAAACCTGTGCATTATTGAAAAGCGTCTTGGTCACTTGATTGAACGTCGCGTTGTTGAAGGTTTCGAACCACGCAAAGAAGTACCCATTTCAGTATTGAACTTCGTTCCTAAGAAGAAAAGAGAACAGCAACAAGACTAAGTAATTTCAGCGACAGAAAATGCAAAGTTGCATTAACCAAAAGAAAAGTCGCGTTAGCCAAAATGAAAATAAAACGAAGTCCTATGTGGCTTCGTTTTGTTCTTTGAATTACATATAACGTTGAGGCAATAAGATGATCACTCCTATCGCAACGAGATTAACCCGCGGCCAAGACCTAAAGCTAGAGATCCAGAGGCTAGTGACAGCGCACAATATCTCCGCGGGCTCTATTGCGTCTTGTGTCGGATGTGTTTCTCAACTCAATATTCGCTTAGCTAATGCCAACAACACCAAGCTAGTTCAAGCTCCGTTCGAAATAGTCTCGGTGATGGCAACGCTAACCCCAAACCACCAGCATATTCATATCTCCGTTGCTGATGAGAATGGCAATGTAATTGGTGGGCATTTGCTTGAAGGGACGATTATCGCGACCACGGCTGAATTGATTGTTCACCGCTACGATACCTTGACCTTCAACAGAGAGCATGACGATTCGACGGGTTACACTGAACTTACTATCAGCAATAGCAAATAACTGATTTACCCATAGCAACACCAAACGCCCCATACAAAGCGATACTACCAAACAGCAATTAGGAAACACGATGGCTCCAAACTCCGCAGATTCCGTTATCGTTCTCGATTTCGAGACCACAGGCTTATCACCAAATATGGGCGACCGAGCGATTGAGATCGGTGCGGTTAAACTCGTTAACGGCGAAGTCGTCGACACCTTCCAGCAGCTCATGAACCCGGGATTTCGTGTGAGTGGATTCATTGAAGGTTATACCGGAATCAGTAACCGTATGTTAAGCACAGCGGCCAGTTGTAGTGAAGTGATGGATGAGTTTGCAGACTTCATTCAAGACAGCCAACTTGTCGCTCACAATGCCTCATTTGATAAGCGCTTTCTTGATGCGGAATTAGATAATATTGGTCGCGATTACAATGGACAGTTCGCTTGCTCAATGTTGATAGCTCGTCGTCTAATCCAAGACGCACCAACTCATAAGCTAGGCGACCTTGTGCGTTTCAAAAATATCGACAACGACGGTACTTTCCACAGAGCGTTAGCCGATTCAGAAATGACAGCAAGGTTGTGGTTATTAATGATCGATGAGCTGCAGAGTGACCACGGTATTCAACAGCCGAGCTTCCAATTGATGCAGAAAATATCGAAGACAGCCAAAGGTTCGATTCCAAAACTACTGATGAGCAACAGGGGTTAGGTTCCGAAATTCACCTTAAAGTGGGATGAAAGGCTAGCTCGACAATAACCGCTAGCCTTTAAAAGGGACGCTCTACTCTTGCAATGACTTCAACGTTCCTTTGAGGCTTTCTAATTCATTCATAAAATACGCCCACTGCTTGTTACTGCTGGTCGCGGCGATATCTACTAAAAACTTGGCTGATGTTTCCATATTTTGGTTGAGTTGTGACTCAAGTTCATCAGGATAATAAGCTTCATTGTTTAAAAGCAACTTCATGATAATCGGCTGAGCAATATGCAGATCGCTCTTCTTTGCCATCAGCGTCGTAAGCTCTTGATAGGTGTTGTTTTGATATTGTCGCCAACTGCTATTGGTATTTACCCACTCTTTAGACCAAGCCAAAATAATCTGTTTTTGTTCTTTCGATACTGAACCCAACCACCGTTCTGCACGCTCTTCTATTCTGCTTCGGTATCGCTCTCTCGAATCGTCATCGTTCAACGACAACCTTTCTTCATAATAGTCTTGCTGCTTTTCACGAAAGTTCTTTAAAAACTCCCTGTCTTGCTTAGGGCTAAGCTGCATACTCAAGGCGTAAATATCTGGAGCGAACTTATTGACGATTGTGCGAATATGCTCTTTCGTTTGTTCACTTTGGCCCACAATAAAAGCGGGATTCATATCCGACCGATCTACGTTTTGAATCGCTTCTAATTGCGAGATGTACAGAGGTAGCTGAGTTTCTTTATGCCATTTCTGTAATATATCTAATCGCTCTTCAAGCTCTGATTCTTGGCTATTTGAGAGGGAAACAAAATCTTCTATACAGCTAACGACAAACCAACCTATATTGTTATAGGCGAACTTGGTCCCGCACCCAGTAAATAGAAAACAGATCACTAAAACTAACCACCGGCACTTTCTCATTCTACCCTCTCACGACATTCAACAAAGCCACAAACCGATTAACTCATCCCTTTAAGGTTAGCCCAGTTTTTATAACGCTAATTCTAGCTCTTATAAAAGTAGTCTTAATAAACAGTGGTCGTAAAAACTTTGAGATAAATTGAGACCCAAACTTGCTAATCTAGCTATTTAGGCAAATGATTAAACTAAAAATAATTAATGGCAGTGATGTAACTTGATTTTATTACTCATTTGACGTGATACGAGCCCTATAAATGAGTTGGGTTGACGTATTTAAAATGATTGATATTTGGGAGGGAAGCTATGGCCGCTATTCCTGATCATACAAGCGATTTAGAATATGAGCTTTGTTATTTTGACGATGGATCAATAACCACAATCACGATATTCGTTCACAATCGACAGGAAGCGATGACTTGGTATCTTAGCGAAGGAAAACATATCAACGATCTTTATTCGATAAGACCCGATGAATAATGCTTTGGTATAGAGGACTAGGTCGATAAACCTAAGATAAGAAACCTAAGTGGCATTTTGTGGAACACCCTTTACTGCAATGCCATTAATTAGCAATGTCGTTAATTAGACATATCGCAGCAAAGGGATTCAGTCTCGAATTACTTCAGGATTCGGGCGCGGAATTGACGACCCTTCATTTTACCTGATTCGATTTTGTTCAGTGCTTTTTTAGCCACAGATCTTTCTACCGCTACGTAAGCACGCATTGCAAACAGATTGATCTTACCTACTGATTTACCATCAATGCCGCCTTGGCCCGTCAGTGCGCCAAGAATATCACCAGCACGAAGCTTAGCTTTCTTACCGCCATCAATTTGGATGGTAACCATGTTTGAGTAGTACGGCTTAGCAATTGGTTTTGCTGGCAGTTCAGATGGCTCGATTGGCATGTCCATGTACTCATCAATTTGAGCAACACGGTACATCTCTTTTTCGCTAAAGAAGCTGATCGCTACGCCTTTGCTTCCTGCACGGCCAGTACGACCAATACGGTGTACGTGAACTTCAGGGTCGCGAGACAATTCAAAGTTGAACACAGCATCTAGGTTATCAACATCAAGACCGCGAGCCGCAACGTCTGTCGCCACTAGAATCGAGATGGTTTTGTTTGAGAACTGAACCAAAGCTTGGTCACGTTCACGCTGTTCCATGTCACCATGAAGTTCGATAACACTGAAACCGCGGTGGCTTAGCTCATCGTTTACGTTCTGCACTTCTTTCTTAGTGTTACAGAACACAACCGCAGACTCCGGTTGGTGATGCAACAACAGCAGCTCTAGAGCGTCATCACGAGCTTCAGAACCTTCTAACTTGTAGAAGTGTTGTTGGATGCTTGAGTGATCGTGTGTTGATTCAACCTTCACCATTTCTGGATTGCGCATAATGCGGTCTGCAACAGATTTGATCTGTTTAGGGAAAGTCGCACTGAATAGCAGAGTTTGGCGTTCTTTTGGCGCCGCTTCAATCACAGCATCCAAAGCGTCTTGGAAACCCATCTCTAGCATGCGATCCGCTTCATCTAACACAAGTGTGTTCAGCTCAGACAGGTCAATGCGGCCTTTCTCTAGGTGATCAAGAATACGACCAGGTGTGCCTACAAGAATGTGTGCGCCATGCTCTAGTGAACCAATCTGTGGGCCCATTGGCATACCGCCACATAGTGTCAGCACTTTAATGTTGTGAATACCACGAGCAAGAGTACGAATCTCTTTTGCTACTTGGTCTGCAAGCTCACGAGTCGGACATAACACTAAAGACTGAACACGGAAACGCTTAACGCGTAGGTTCTGCAGCACGCCTAAACCGAAAGCAGCTGTTTTACCTGAACCCGTTTTACCCTGACCGATAACGTCCTTGCCATTTAGGATAGTAGGAAGACTTAACGCTTGGATAGGCGTCATTTCAGTATAACCAAGAGAATCTAACGTGTTTAGAAGCTCTGGTTTAAGGGCGATTGAAGAGAATTTTGAAGTGCTCAATGGAAATATCCAACTGGTGAAAAACAGAGTGCATTATGAGTGTTTTTGAAAATTATTCCACCTTAATCACAGTTTTGGAGAAACATGTTAGGCGAACACAAAAAAGCCAGCTTTGTTAGCTGGCTTTAACTTCTATACGAATTGCTTTCTATGGCACACCGTGACCTTTAGATGCCACCCATACGCGATACCACTGTTCGCGCGTCAGCTCGATTTTCAGTGCATCAACGGCCGTCTTCACACGCTCAATCTTACCAGAACCAATAATTGCAATTGGACTAGATGGTAAACGACGAACCCAAGCGTAAATCACTTGATCAATGCTGTCTGCACCGACTTCTTGACGAATCGCCTCTAGCTCATCACGAACGCGAACCGCTTGCGCTGAATCACCACTGAAGATGCTACCACCACCGAGACAAGACCACGCCATCGGGCGAATGCGGTTCATCTGCAGTTGATCTAGCGTGCCATCATGAGCCACTTCGAAGTTCAATGGGTTGATTTCAACTTGGTTGGTCACTAACGGCTTACCGAGTCGAGATTGAAGCAGTTCGAACTGACGCGGTGAAAAGTTAGAAACACCGAAGTGCTTAACTTTACCTACTTTGTGTAGCTCTGCGAACGCTTCTGCTACTTCATCGGCATCCATTAACACGTCAGGGCGGTGAATCAACAATACATCGATATCGTTAACACCTAAGTGCTCTAATGAGTTATTTACTGATTGGTAAATATGCTGCGCGCTGGTGTCATAGTGATTGATCTTACGATCTGGAGTGTGGTCACCACATAGGTTGATATCGCACTTGGTGACGATTTGAATATCATCACGAAGGCTTGGTTCAAGCGCTAAAGCCTCACCAAACAACTTTTCACATTGGTAGTTACCGTAAATATCCGCGTGATCAACAGTTGTGATGCCAAGATCAATATGTTGCTTCAGGAAAGTCAGGCGTTGTTGCGGGGTCATGCCCCACTCTGCTGTACGCCAGTATCCTTGCACCAGCTCAGAAAGTTCTGGGCCTTGTGGCGCTATCGTTACTCTTGCAACCATGGGTTGTCTCCTTTATCAATACTGAACGTATCCTAATCTCGTTTTACCGAAGGCTCAACGTATAACAAATGGCAAAGCTAAACGCTTATTAAAAATGTGAGAGCCGCAGAAAAACGAACACTTAAATGAATTATAACTTGCTGTCTGCCCGCGAGCCGTTCTCCTGAAAGGCTTGTTTAGCCTAATAAATAACGAAACTATCTATAAATTTGAGCAATTAAAAACGATTAAGTTCAACCGTTAAGTTGTCACCATCACTCTGTAACTGAATCCAAGGAGAAGTAGAGCTAGAAGAAGATAAGCTAGGCACATTCCACACACTCAGTTGCTCTGCTGAACCGTGAGGCGCGTTGATGAATTCGACCAGCTGTTTATCCACCTTATCGAAACCAACACCTTCATTTCGAGCTTGTTCGAGTTGAGCTGTAACATCGAATTCATCTTCACCAATACGAATTGAACTGAGAGCAAAGCCATCTTGGCGAAGGTATGCCTGAAGCTTTGTGTAACTTAGGTCCGAATATGGCAGGTTTAAGAGAACCGTTTCGACACTTGAGTCCCCCAACTCCAGTTCAACATACACATCCAGGTCGTAATATTGGGTTAAGTCACTGCACAACAAAGTACCTTCGATCTCACCACAATCCATCAACTCGATATCATTAATATAGTTTTGAGAATTCGGCAGACTTGGGCTGCTGTTAAATACTGTTCTTAGCCACCAGCTTTCGGTTGCTTGCGCTGAAAATGAAATAGCATTGAGGGACAGCATTAGAGGCAAGATTAGAACTTGAAAGATTTTCATCGACTGGGCTTATTTAGCGCTATATGAAGTGTCCATTATACGTGACCAAACGACAAACAACTGCTCGAGTCGCAAATTTTAGGCGAAAAAAAACGGGCATACATGCCCGCTAGATAATTTCATCACCGAATAACGTAATCCGTCACGTTGAGAACCATTACGAAAGAGAGAATATCACTCTCCCACAACAGTTACAACATGACATACCCATTACTTGTAGCCACCTTCAATAGCAGGCTCTTCAAGCGACAATCTGACTTTGTTACGTTGAATAGCTTCTGGCGGCAAGCTGATGAAGCCGTATTGGTTCAAAACGACTTGATGATCTTGTGACAAGGTAAGCCCAACAAAGAACTCCTCTTGTTCCGTAAAGCCTTTGCGATGCGCTGGAATATTCAAGTACATGTAATAAACCGTTGCTAACGGGTAACGACCAGAGAGGATCGTTTCTTTGTTTAGGTCGTAGTTCACACCTAGGTTATCAACCACGCTCAACCATTTCACATCAGAGATCTGATCTGAGTAAACGGTGTAACCAATGGCGGCATCTTCGTCTTCAATCTTATTAATCAGATCAGGTAAATCCGCTAAGAACTGAGTATGGGCATATTCTCCTTCTGTTCCACATTCGACCCAACTTGAAAAGGTAGTATGGCCTTTCAGGTTGTGATCAATGGCAAAGGGCAACATATGAGTATCTAGGCTTTCACCGTTACGAATATCACTACTTGCTGACCATTTTGGATGTTTAGGATCGTTAGAACAACCAAACACATCAATTAATTCAGCGACGGTGATTGATGTCGCAGGGTTATTTTCATTGGCTAGAATCGCAATCACGTCAGCGGTAAACATCAGCTCTGTTGGCCTATAACCGTAACGCATATCAAACCTAGCCATCTCTTTGTCAGTCCACTTTTTGGAAGTGATACCAACACGCGAGCGCTGCATGATCATCTGTTCTGGGACGCTGTCACTCAACAAGATTTCTAAGTCGATCTCTTGGCTCTTAAGCAGATCTTCTACAAGCCCCTGCATATTCGGCTCAATCGCGACCAAACCAATGTCACTGGCATCATTCGCGAACGTCGATGCAGAGAACAACATAGGTACAGCAGCAAGCAGTAAGCCCGATTTATTCGATAGACGTTTCATTACTGGCCTCCTACTGGATCAATCGACGTTTTAGACTCAACATCGCTATTACTATCGAGCTGCATTTCTGAAGTGAAGATGTTCCAAGATGGATTCACTTCCATGCTTTCTGTCTTAATCACCGCAATCGTTCTGCGCTTACGCTTGTGAAGGTGCTGAGTTAAGCTGGTTATCTGAGTAAACTCTTGTTCGAAGATACGCTCACCATTGATGCCTCTATCAATCAATGCGTCTCGAATCACGCCAGTTCTTTTCTTGGCCAATGCTTTGTTATAAACGTTTGTACCTTCAGCACTGGTATCTCCGACCAAGGTAACCGAAGCATCAGGCTGCTCTCCTAGTAAACGCACCAACTCATTTAATACAGCGGTATGATCAGGTTTAAGGTCATACTTATCAAAATCAAATGCCACACTTAATACTTCAACATCTTCGACAATTTTCCAATTAGCACACCCTTTAATGTCTACTGTTACACCTTCTGGCGTATCGGCACATAGATCTCGCTGGTTAATCACACCATCTCGGTCATTATCCGCTAAGTCATCAATTTGGTGGCGTGTCATTGTCGTATCAGGCGTTTCTGCACATCCCATTAGCAAGATAGAGCTAAGTAGCGCTAGTTTAAAATATCTCATTACTTATTCTCCCCTTGCCACTCTTCTGGATGTTCAATCCTCAACGCATACGTCAACATACCCATCGCATTTAACACTCGATAAGCCGCTAACGTTTGATCATATTCAGTGCTGATGAAGTTTCTTCGAGCCAAAAACACTTCTACTTTTGCATCCAGTACATCAAGAAGGCTTCGTCTGCCAACATTGAATTGCTGGATATAGCCAAGCTCTGCAATTTTCGCTGCATCAACATTCTGTTGAAGTAAGGATTTTTGCTGCTCAAGCATTTTGTAAGCGTTCCAAGCCAGTTGTGTACCTTCTCGAACCTCACGCTCTGTTCGTAATCGGATCGCCCTTGCCTCTTCCACTCGCCAAGCTGACGATTCAACCCTGGAGTCGGTAGAGAAGCCATTAAACAGGTCATAATCCATCGTCAACATGATACGTGCATCTTCATCGACACCGCCTGGCGGGTTAGATACGTTGTCATTCTTATTGGCATGAAGCTCAAGTTTTAGTTCTGGGTAGTAATCCCCTTTCTCGCGGCGCATCTCTTTACGAGCCGCGTCGATATCAAGCAAAGAGGCTTTGATTTCAGGGTGATTCTCGACAGCTTGTTCAAGTGCGACCTGTGCTGAGCTTGGTAATAGAGCGTAATCAAACCGGGGGTAAACCAAGTTCACCGCAGGTTTGCCAACCAAGCGTAGATACTGAGTTTGCAAATCAAACAGGTTGTTCTGAGCGGCGATAAGTGAAGACTGCGCGGTCGCGACACGGGCGGAGATTTGAGCCAGATCCGAGTTGCTACTCAAGCCTTTGCTCTTTTTATCTTGGATATCTTGATAGATCTCTTGGTGCTCTTTTACATTACGCTTAGACAATTCAAGTAGCGTCTCTGCTTTTAGGATATCGAGGTAATTTCTCACCACATCTAACGATACGTTTTCAGCTCGCGAAATCAGAGTTAGACGCTCAGCTTCTGCTTCGAACGTCAGTCGATCGACATTCGATGTGGTTTTAAAACCATCAAATAGTAACTGGGATACTTTAACGCCAATTTCCGTTCTCGTTAGGCCTCGATCATCGGTATCAAGTTTGCTACCACTGTTGTAGCGCGTTTCTTCATAACCTGCTGCCGCGTACAAGTTCACTTGCGGCATATACAAACCACTCGCCGCGTCTCCGTCTCTGACCACCGATTGGTATCGGGAGTATTGCGCCAATATCTCTGGGTTATAGTCGATGGCAAAGGCCACGGACTCTTCTAATGAAGCTGCTTGAGACAGCCCACTCATTAGCAAGCAAGAAGAGAGTAAGAATTTTGAATGCATTACACTTCCTTTTATATTTATGCTTTAACCCACTTCATCGTTCACGAAGTGAGTTTTCCTTAGCTCGTAAAATAGGTTTTAACCAATAACTCAATACTGTTTTCTCTCCGGTTAATATATCGACCGCGACTTGCATCCCTGGGATAATGCTAAAGGCAGAGTTTTGTTGCTGGTCTTCGTTTAACTGAATATGGGCACGATAATAGGCGTTTCCGTCTTCCGTTTGTAAGGCGTCGGCACTCACGTAAATCACCTCGCCTTTAAGTCCGCCATAAATGACGAAATCGTAGGCCGTGAATTTCACTGTTGCACCTAACCCGTTATGAACAAACGCAATATCTTGCGGAGAGATTCTCGCTTCAACAATCAGGTCACTGTTTGATGGAATGATCTCAATGATCGGCTCGCCGGGACGAACTACACCACCAATGGTACGCACAAAGATCTCTTTGACTGTGCCATCAACGGGCGCGACAATTTCAGTACGCTTGAGTTGGTCGGCAATCGCCTGCTGGCTTTCGTTCAGCTGCGCTATCTTGCTCGCCACTTCATTCAACTGGCCTTGCACTTTGGTACGAAAATCTAAAGCGATACTTCGATGATCCGCTATCGACTCTGAGTAGGCAGCTATCTGCTTCTGCGCTGCTACTTTTGAGCTAGCAATATCACCTTTGAGTTTGACTACATCACGGTTGAGTTTAAGTAGCTCAACTTCCGCAACAGCACCGCTCGCTACCACGTCTTTCAGCATGTTGCGCTCACGAATCACAATCTCGAGGCTGCTTTCAAGAGTCTGGATATTGTTAAACGTATCGACACGAGCTTGGTCTTGTTGCTCGATACGAAGTGCCGCCTCTTCCAGTTCAGACTTCAACTGTCCTAAACGTTCTCGGTAGTTCGCCTTGGCATTCATTAACGCAGGGTGGCTTGATACATCAACCGCAATATCTTGAGGCACCAAGACCACTCGCTCATACCACTCTTTCGCATCGTTATTTAAAACGACCGTCGACAGCTCAGCCTTTAATCTTAATTGCTGAGCAAGCAAGGTATCCGCTTGTTGAGCCGACTCTAAAAACGCCGCCTTAAAACGTGTGTCTTCTAACTTAGCTAGAGGTTGCCCCTTCACTACAGATTGGCCTTGTCGCACCATGATCTCTTGAACCAGTCCACCTTCTAAGCTCTGAATGGTTTGCACCGAAAGACTTGGAACGACTTTACCTTCACCGATCACGACTTCTTCTAATGTTGCCCACGTAGCCCAACCGATAATTGATACAATGAGTAGAGCACTCAACCAAATCAGCTTTCGAGAGCGGAATGCTAAGTGGTTGTTGGTCCATTGAATATCATTACTCATGACGACCTCCCTTCACCACAGATACCGTCTTAAACCGGCTCGTACCTTTAGGTACACTTTTCTTCTGTAAAGAGAGAATTTCTTTAGGTTCACCTTCTGCCACGATTTGACCTTCATCCAATACAATCACTCGATCACACATCATCAAGAATGAAGACTTATGGGAGCTGATTAGCATTGAGGTTTCTCTCGGCATACTTTGAAGTGCATTAAAGAACTGAATCTCGGCCTGATTATCTAGCGCGCTGGTGGGCTCATCCATGATCAATAACTTTGGACAACGATACAGAGCTCTCGCAATGGCAACGGCTTGGCGCTGACCACCAGAAAGTAACCGACCACCCTCACCGACAGGTGTTTCAAGGCCATTGCTTAGGCGCCCCATGTAACCATTCAAACCCGACTGTTGAAGAGCTTGTCTTAGCTTTTCTTCATCAACGTTGGTCGCACCAAGCGTAACGTTGTCGTAAACACTGCCAAAAATAAGATTAGTGGTTTGCCCTACCCAACCCATGCCACTACGCAGAACGCTGGTTGGCCATAATTGCCCATCGATTTCTTGATAGAAAGCTTGTCCTGTTGTTGGCAAATACTGGCGCGCAACAATCGATAGTAGAGTTGTTTTACCCGCGCCTGCCGCACCGACAAGACCAACTCGCTCACCCGGTTTGATCTCTAGGGAAATCTCCTTTAATGCAGGGCTTTGAGTCTCTGGATAAGTAAACGTCACTTCATCTAACCTAACCCCACCATCAAAGTCTCCTTTGTCGATAACTTGGTGTTTGGACTCTTCCTGAGGTAGCTCCATAATCTGATTCAGCCCTTCAACGGCCGAACGTGTTTGCTGGAACCTCAGCAATAGAAGAGAAAGCTGGTTCACCGAACTTGCAGCGCGCCCACTCAACATCACAACGGCTATCAAACCACCCATACTCAGCAAGCCTTCAGAGATCTGATACACGCCGAAGATGATCAGAGTGATGGTAACGATCTGCTGACTGGACTGAATAGAGTGCGTCACGATATTGGAGTAATGACGAGATTGAGTCTGCCATTGAGAGAGCGACGAAATCGTCTGTTCCCAACGCTTCTGGGTAATACCCTCTGCATTGTTTTGCTTGATATCCGGAAGGGTTGTTAAGCAATCAAACAGCTGGGCTTGTCTTTGTGTCGAGAGACGTGCGGTTTCATCGAATGTTTTCTCGACCTTGCCTTTCATCGCGATGCTCAGCACAATCAAAACAAGCATGATCGCGACAGGTATGAACATCATTGCGCCACCGAGCCAGCCGATAAGCAGTAGGAATAACAAAGTGAATGGCAGATCGACTAAAGTGACTAACGAGATAGAAGTGAAGAAATCTTTCACGCTATCGAAGTCTTGAAGCTGTCTGGCAAATGCGCCTACCGATTGAGGTCGATTTTCGAGCTTCATACCAAGGACTTTCGAGAACAGCTGAGAAGACAACTTGTTATCAATATAGCGCCCAGCCATATCAGTCACAGAGCTTCGTGAGCTTCTCAATACCCAATCAAAAATAACAACGATACCAACGCCTGCTGCTAATACCCAAAGCGTGTTAAACGCTTGGTTTGGCACAACACGGTCGTACACATTCATGGTAAATAACGGAACCACTAGCGCAAGCACGTTGATCAAGAACGAAGCGATAAACAGATCGCGATACCAAGGCTTCACTTCTTTGACCACCCGCCACAACCAACGGGTGTTGGATTTACTGTCATTGCGCTCATGTGCCTGAACACGGGCGTCATCAAGCGCTTGAGCACCCACTTGCCAAACAAATGCATCCACTTTAATGACTAAGTCTTTAAGGAGAATTTGTTGGCTTAAGTTGGATTCACAATTCAATACTTGAAAGTCGCCAACGGAGCTTTGGGTTACGACAAGAGGAGACCCTGTAGCGGACTCAACAGCAACAACAGGGAACTGACATTGATTCAATAATTCTTTTTTAACGTGGCTCAGCGTTAACCCCGATTTCTCAATCGCTCTTGGAAAAAGGGATTCATTGAGCCTGCCTTCATTTAAAGGTAGGCCAGACACTATTTTGGAAGGGTGACTGCGAACATTAAAATGCTCACACAACCACTCAACACAAGCTAGCCAGCTGTCTTTTTGTTCTACCAATCTAAACTTCCTTTTATAGACTGTACATCTAACTTACAGCGTTAAATTATTGTCTTCTATCATTTTTTGTAAAATTTGTGCTTCTAATGCACTGCTACTGTCACCTTGATACAGATCGTCGTACGTGACATCAGCTAGCAAGATGTTTTGTTGAACGTCTTCGTCACCATTAGGTTTAATAGAAATGGTCACACCTTCACCAGATTCTTCTAAATCTAGATATTGTGTTGCCCCTAGCCCTGTATTAAGCCCTAGGCTTCCCAAAATACCCGAGAGGTCAATTGCATCAGTGTCTGGAGACGCATCAAAATCTTGAATCACATCGTAGCTTGGTGCTTCTGCACTACCTAAGCCTGAAGATGCGAACACAAAATTGTCAGAGCCTGTACCGCCAATCAACAGATCGTTATCATCTGTCGCGGTAATCGTAGAATCCCCTTCAGCGACAAACTCAATCGATACGGTTTGGGGTAACCCGACCGCTTGGTTATTGCCTATCTCTGCAGACGGCTCTATCGTTAGGTCAAATTGATCACCACTGTTGTAGCCCCCGGTAATCGCTAGGTTAGGCACATCTGCCAAGTCCACCACATATTGACCATAGACCATAGAGCCGTGTGAGAACGTCAAACCTGCGGGAATATCATGAATTGTAATGAAGCCCACTTCTGAATCAGCAGGGTTTACAAGAGAAAGGTCTAAACCAAGAGGAATCGTGCCACTTGCTTCTGCCACGATCGAAGAATATTCAACGCTCAATAACGGTGCATCAGGCTCTGGTGTGATAATAAGCGTCATGTCTTGCGAGCTCGGGTCACCCGTGTCGACCACTAACTCACCGAGTACCGTATTTTGATCAACCGTTCGGCCGGTAATCGTAATATCGAGGTTACCAAACGCATCGCCTGCAAAGAATTCGAGCTCATCAACAGAACTTGCTTTAACGAGGATCGTCGCCTGTATGATGCCACCAACACTGGTGAAAGAACTGGTTTCTGATCCAATTCGAATTCGGTCTAACCCAACTAACCCTGATGGGTCCGAAGTTCCATTCACTGTTACCGTAATTGCTAAAAACTCATCACTGTTAGTTTCAAAGCTATTGGCATCAAGAGGAATCACGATGCCATCATCTTCACTTCCAGTGAGCTGTTCAGGTAAATCGAAGAACTCAACTTTGTCACCTATAGGGTTAACACCTACAGTAAATTCAGATTGTGTATAACGGATATCCGTCGTACCAATTTCTTGAGTAATCGCCTCTAGAGACAGATTAATGTCACCACTAAAGTCTCTTGGTGGCAGAATGACTAGATTAGATAACTGACTTGGATCTAACTGCCACTCATAGGTAGGGTTTCCATCGAAGGTACCGCCATCAGCACCATTGTTTGGAACCAACTCATAGTTGTCTCCGATTTTAATCGCGACAACTGCGCCTTCAGGAACTCCCTTCAACGAAAGCGACATGTTTTCAGAACCATCTTGGTCAATCAGCTCTGCGCTAAGTGATGACAACGAAATGTAATTATCTTCATCTCCGATAATATCCTCTGTTATCAAGTTCGCCACATCAGCGACTGGCTCAATAGTAATAGTCACGACCGTCGTTTTATCTTGCGTATCCGTTTCTGTCACGCAATCCGCTTCATCGGTAATATTTGCTGTCACAGTGAGGGTAATTTCACCACTGTAATGCTCAGGTGGCGTAACTAACACATCACTCAAACGGCTAGGGTCTGTGACCGTCCAAGTCCCATCGCCATTATCAACTAACAACCCGGTGTCAGTTGGAGTTTCAGACAAGGTCGCTCCATTCGAAATGCTCACCGTTAGAGAGTTAACGGTTTCTTTACCGGTAGCGCTATTGCCTTCACCAGTGATTAATTGTCCATCTTCAACGCTATCACCAAGAACCAGTTCAAGGTTAAGGTCTGTCGCGATGTCTTCTTGAATGGTTGTGGAGTCGGCTTCAACCGTAATGTCATCGACCACAGGCAGAACTTGGATACTAATGGTTTGGGCCGTCGTCACCGTATCACCGCTACATGGTGAGGTCTCAATTGTCTCTATGGTGAAATCAATACACCCTGCAAAATCTTCATCCAAGCCCGTTAACGTTAGTTTCGAAAGTCCATCTGCAGTGATTGAATAACCGACGATCTCACCAGAAGCATCGTATTCAGCAATCACACCATCACCGGAGATCTCAACGCCTTCAGGAAGTGAATCGGCAGGAATATAGAAAGAGATTTCATTGTCTGGATCACTGCCAACATCGGTGTTTAGCAAGCCAGTGAGATCAATATCTTCCCCTTCAGGTGTTTTAATTTCGCCATCGGGTTGAATCGGGCTTGGTGGGCCAACAGGGTCACAAGAACCGCCACCGCCGTCATGACCAGTAATTTGCAGCGGGAAAGTCGCATCAATATATCTCGCATCTTCACCATCAATCACACGAGCACGAACCACAATATCCAGTACCGGAGTATCACTTGGGCTGGAAATCGTCGCATTATCTAAAATGTACGCTGCGAGTTCTTGGAAAGAGTCACTCGTTAACCCATCCGCAGATATGATCCAATTCCCAGAGCTATCTTGAGCGGCACCATTAGGGTGCTCAACAATCAACGAATAGCCGTCGGGAATCTCGATCAAAATATAATCGAGGTACTCTGACCCATCGATATCCGCGTCGACGAACGTCACGGCGTTAGAGATATCAACAGGCGAGCCGTCTGTACTCTGTAACAGCTCTGTAGAGCCTTCTAATCGAGTATCTAGCTCGACACGAGCATCTACAGTCACGCTAATAGAACCAGTAATATCTTTAATATCCGTTGCACCAGTTGGAGAGGTATCCGTGACTTCATAGGTGATAGGAATTGAGAATGTTCCGCTTAAATCTTCTGTCGCTGTAACAGAAAGCCTGCCGCTGCTTAGAAGATCCGAAAGCGTTGGCGTTGTTGAGTCCAGTAGAGTATCCAAATCTAAGCCTGAAGCTGGGACCTGAATAACACTCCCATCAAAATAAAGAGTGAGATCTGCAGGTAGGCTATCAATGACATATCCCGTCAAGGATTCGCTGCCATCAATATCCTGATTCACTGAAGGTTCAAGGTTCAGGCCGATTTGACTGTCTTCGATGCCTTGAGTACTGACCACTTGACCGTCTTCTTGATCAACGACCGGCGCTAGCTCTACTTTAAGTGTCATAGGAAACTCGCCCGAATCACCATCGGGCTCAGTTGAGATAGCAATAACGGTGAGTTCTAATTCACCACTAAAATCAAGAACTGGCTTGAGATACAGATCATCCAGTTGAGCGTTAGAGACTTGGAATACGGGCCCTGTCACATCATCAACATACGCAATCGTCAGCGATACTGGTTCACCCAACGCATCCACCAGCAAAGTGCCTTCAGGAATGTTAGTAAGCAGTATGTTGATCTCTTCTGAAACATCGTCATCCGTCGTTTGTATGAGGAAGTCGAGCTGTATTAACCCATCTTCATTCAAGACCGATTGGTTGCTGATGACTTTACTGTCACTGTCGTATTGCCAATGACCATTACCACCGTCTACCGCGATAGGTTCATCCACAACACCTTTCAAAAAGATATTGATGGTTTTTGTATCACTTGACGCTTGCCCATTGATAGGAATAAGTGAATCGATCGTCGACTCAGTCGCTATTGCTGTTACGTCTATTGACAGATCTTCAGTAAAGGAACTGATGTCTTCTTTAGGCTGAATATAAGCAATACCATTGGCGATAGCTTCGGCAGTGACTGAATAGGAATTATTGCCTATCTTTGCGGTACCATCACCTTCAACAGACCAGCCATCTTGAACTTGGATAATATAACTTAACGATTCAGAACCATCGGTGTCCGCCAAAGCGCCTTCAATAACGTCTTTGAGGTAAATAGCTTCATCCTCTAGTCCCTTGTATTCTTTAACAGACACATGAGGAGTATCAGCATCAGGTGAAATATCGACAGTAACGGTATGTACAATACTTGCCGTTTTATCATCTGGGTCAGCGAATGAATTGCCAGACTCTGTTGCAACCGCAGTAATCTCAAACTCAAAGCGACCCGCTAGGTTGTCGTCAGCCCTGATTTCCATTTTATCAATCTGAGCCTGTGTGTAAGATTTCCCTTCTTTGACTGCGTTGCCATTTAACGTCAAATTCAAGCCGTCAGGAATCCCACTAATCTGGTAGCTCAATGTTTCTGACGTATCTTGATCCACCAGCTGAGCTGTTATGTCCAAACTGACTGGGTCTGAGTCATCTTCTACTGAATGATAGGAGAATACGGAAGCCGACCAATCCGGTGCATCAGCCACCGGTAAAACAGACACTGCAACATCAGCCGTCAGTTCTTTAGGATCCGTATCAGTGCTAATGATTGCGTTGATCGCTAGGATAACCGTTGAGGTGGTATTGGATTCATGAAGCGCGGGACGATAAGTCAACTGTCCATTAGGCCCAGTGAACTGACTATCAATCGCTGCCAATTGACTTCCAGACAAGGTGACCTTGCCGTCTACAACTTGAAGCAACACCCCATCAAGGTACAAGCTACCACCGTTTATCGATGCTTCTGAGAACTCGATAGCAGTAACGGTTTCGCTTTGGTCGACATCGCCGGTTGCCACACTTACAACGATAATCGCGTCATTGTCTTCTGTGGTTTCAGAATCTTCATAACGAATAAAACCTTCGTTATCATCCAGAATAAGCTCAGCAGTACTGGTAACTTTATCACCGTCCGCATCTCGCACCAGATAATCGATGTCATCGACGATCTTAGGATCTGCAGGGTTTGTTGATACATTGGGATTTGTAGTCAGCTGGTAGCTACCATCTGAAGAAAGCGTAAACTGACCGTAAGTAGACCCACCATCATAATCATTAATTAGATTAATCATGATAGGAGTTCCTGCGTTATCAAAGGTATAGGTAGTACCGCGATAGTCAAAACTTACAATGGTTGCGCCATCGGCACCTGCGAATTTTTCTGTTAGAAATTGTCCATTAAGGTCATCACCCTCAACCATTTCAATTGCCCCTGAACGCGCAACTGGGACAGCATCTGTTACGTTGACAGAATAAATTGCCGGATCAGAGCTATCGCCGTCCGCATCGTTGACCACCAGTTCAAAATTGAGGGCTAGATTATTCTCTCCATCAGCATTGGCGTGATCGAGAGGTGCATAAAGGTCGAACTCTGTTGTCCCATCAGTATTAAAACGAATCCTAAATATATTGTTTCCATCAGAATCTTGACCGTAATACCAACCATCAGAATCGACAGCTTGCAGTGAAATGTCTTTCCCTGCACTCGAATATGAAAGTGCATCAAACGCAGCGGTGTCGACCGTCACAGAGACAACATCATCGGAACCTTCGATTATTCCTAACGAAGGGCTAGAATCTTCAACACCAACCTGTTCGCTGTCTCCAAGCAGACCGTCTTCATCAACAGAAATGCTTCCGATAACAGTAATTTTAGGGTTTGCACCATCGTAAATCTTAATATCAGATTCTTGTGTATCTCGTGAACCGTCTGAATCGATGGTGACGATTGAGGCTGGAATCGACAGCTCTGTGTCCTTCACACCGGTTCCGTGGTCTATTGACTGGTACAAATCAATCTCAACCGTGACATTCGTGGAACCATTGGCTTCTAAGCTAAAATCTTCAGGAAGTCTCACTTGGAAAACAGCATCGCCATTCGACAATACCGCATCAAACGTTCCATCCCCATTATCTCGCCAAGACAATGCTTCACCATTACGTGTCACCGCCTCACCGTCACTATCAAGAACGGCTTGGCCAGTTGTCACATCTAACCCCAAGAACACGAGTGGATCGTTGCCCGCACTCACGGCTAAGCTTGCACTCGCTGTTGTTCCAACACCAGACGGGGTTGTATCAGCAACAGGGTTTTCACTCAACTCGACCATGCCAGAGCCAATCGTAGGCTCCCCACCATCCGTAATCGAGACGTTCAAGGTTAATTGAGTTTCATCGTTGTCATCATCTTTTGCTGTGATGACAAAAGGAATTTGGTCGGTTCCATTCGTTTGGTCGAGGCCCTTGAATAGTTCAAAGGTGTAAGTGACATCAGTATCGGTCTCACCTGACAGAGAGGTAAAGCTCAAGGTGAACGCTTTATTTTCAGCACTTTCAGAGCCAACATAACCAGTAAGTTCATTTCCGTCTGCAGAGACCACATAGATGATCTGTACACCCCCACTAAACAACTGCGGCTGATCTCCAACATCAAAAAATACAGACTCAACAAAGTCACTTCCGACGTTGAGATTGAAAGTGCCAGTATCTGAAACACTGCCGTGAATAAGATCTGATTCGTCCACAGCAGCATTGCTAGTTGAAGTTAATATTGGGTCGGCTCCATCCTGGATGATCCAGTCGAATTGCCCTTGTTTTAAAGAAGTGCCATCTAAATCCGTTCCATCAATAATAAGTGGCAGGGTGATGGAGTCGTTGCTGAACAGGTGGTTGATAGGCTGTTCTAACACTAATGTGACATCTGCTAGAACATCGATACCACTAGCGACTGCACTCAACGTTAGCGTGAATATCGTTTCACCATTTGCTTGTGCGGTAATCGTTTTACCATCATTCGCTAACGTGTAGGTTAGAGGAAAGTTCTCATCTCCGGTCGTCAAGCCCAAGGCGTCTAACTGCACCAGAGTATTAGCATTAAATACAATAGAAGCGGGATCTGGATTATCTGATCCAGCGGAAACGGTAAACTGGCCGACTACAGTTTGAATTCCATCAGACACATCACCTTCAGAGCTGGTCGTTGTCCCATCAACAACTAGCCCTGCATCACCATCAAAAATATCAATGACCGCAGTGCCGTTTCCGAAATCATTACTGATGTCGCCAGCAACATAGTTGAAGGTGATGTTCTGATCAACTGTGTGGTCCAAATTCCTGTTGGCGACGAACGTCCAGTGGCCATTCGCAAATACGGTCAAGGTGCCTTCGCTAGTAGCAAATGAAACCGGAGAGCCACCAACAATCGTCTTGGTCGTACCATCAACTTCAACACTTTTTATCGTAAGTTGAGTATCCAAATCGATGTCGTTATTCAACACGTTCCCTGACGCAATCTCACCCTCGATCATTTGATAAGACTCATCAAAAACCAGAGGTTCAGAATCTTTGATGACAATAGGTAAACGTCCTATCACTAACTCCGTTGTACCATCAGCATCGGTTTGCAAACCTTCGATGAGCAGAGCCGTCAGAATTGAATCTAACCCAGCTTCCTGATCAATCGCCTTATAAAAATTGATATTTACGTTGCTGCCGGAAATTGACGCATCGAATACTTTTTGCCCATCGCTTCGTGTGCCAATTAGGCTTTGTTTATCAGCCGATACAGCAACGGTTATCGATAGGGTTTGAGAAGTTAGTGACTCTGCGATGCTTTGATCATCGCTAAAAGAGAAGTCCGCATAATCGATGCGAATATCAGAGGTCTGAGTTTGATTTCCAAAAATCCCGACAACAGTTTCTGAGAACACAACCGACTCGGGCAGTATAATGCTTGGCATATCATCGATAGCTTGATTGCCTACCGTATTGAAAACTTTGGCATCAACCGTCCATTCTGACGCCAAGTTTAGGGACGAGACATCTATATTTTCAACAACCCAATTACCTGATGCATCAACAACACCCTCAAACACAAGAGTCTGAGAGCCATCATTAACTTCAATATAAACAGGAAGACCTTCGGCAACATTGGTTGTGCCTTGCATGGTTGTAAGTTGGCCGCCACGAAATGCCAAAATACTAAAACCGTCTAGCGTATCAATGTCTATAACAGGCGAAACAGTATCAATAACAATTTGCCCTGCGCTATTTATTGCAGAAGCAGGGTTACCGGCAACGTCAACAGTGTCAGCCTCAATTTGAATGCCACCATCGGAAAAGCTGGTTAGATCCACGCCTTCAACTGACCAAGCACCATCAATCACAGTTGCCGTCAGAACAATGACATTCGTTGTGCTGTCAGAAATACGAATATTGACCGTTTGGCCATCTTCTACGTTCTGTACCGTACCAAAGAATTTAGCCGACTGAATTTCGAAGCTATTGAGGACACCGTCGCCACCATCATCAACCGCAGCGGTGATGTCCGCTAGCGTATCTTTCACGATCGTGTCGGTCGCTGTTGTAGGGTTTCCAGCAATATCGATAGTATTGGCAACAACGGTTAGCTCACCTTCTGCAAAGCTTGAGTAGTCTTGAAGAGTCAGAGTCCAAGTTCCGCCGGATACTTCCGTTGTGTATTCTTGTATCGTTCCTTGGCTATCGGTAATTGAAATGTTGATGGTTTGCCCATCTTCTACATTGGCAATCGTACCAACTAGCACCCCATTCGATATTTCAAATTGATTGTAAAACTCATCACCAAAGCCATCGAAGTCAACCTCAATGTTGGCTAATGTGTCTTTGATTGTGGAATCGTTAGCTGCAATGCTATTGCCAAAATCATCAGCAATGACAGCATCGACTTGAAGATCCCCCTCCTCCAATGAAGAGAGGTCGACGCCATTGACGACATACGTTTCATCGCTTGTGATGGCTGTGGTGGTTACTGTGTTTCCGTTAACATCAGTGATGGTCAGAACAACGGTACGCCCGTCTCGAACATCCACTGCCGTGCCCGTAATCGTGACACTTGGTACTTCAAACTGATTTTCGTAACCGTCTCCACCATCCAAAATATCAACGGTTAATAGTGCACTAGGTAACAGAATATCAAGGTTACCCTCATTCGAGGTTGTATCTTCGTCGGCATATTCTGCAGGACGCGTATCAAAACCCGCCTCAGCGAGCGTTTCATCTAAGGTGGAACGAACATAAACAATAAAAGAGGCGCTGGAACTAGGTTGGTCATTTACTGAGTTAGGCTGTTGAGGTGCGCTTTCAATGTTGTTGACGAGTTCGGTGACCACCTTTTCCAACTGTTGTTCAACTGCGGCGATTTGTGGTTCGGTTAGGGGCTGAGCCTCTTGTAAATTCTGAGGTTCAATGCTGACGACTTGCACGCCTTCAACTTTTGGCTGCGTAGCAGGTAATTGAAGCCAAGTCCCATCAGGGAATACTTGCCACACAACACCACCAACTTCGATATATAAAATAGGATCCATCCTAAACCTCTTCCTTACAAAAACGCTGACCTTGAGAACATCAATTTACTCAATAAAAAGCCGGATAAATCAGCACACTCTCTTTAGTTAATACTAGCAAACAACAAACCATTAACAGTTAATTAACACTAATGCGCTGTAAAGTAAACCGATAGGCTGTGACTGCATTCAGTTATATCTATCGTCACAAAATACATTCAATGAATGTGTCATAATGTTGAAATTACTGGTTAAATTTCAAGGAATGTCATGACTGCAACGAACTATCTCAACCAATTGAATCAAAAGTATCTTGCGACTCATAAAGCGAAAGAAGACTTCTTTTGGGATACATATATGGGTATCAGTGACGACCACGATGGTTCGACACTCGCACAGACTCAGTGGACGGAATTTCTAAGCTCTGCCGAACAGATTACTGCTATCGAAACGCAACTCGCTGCTATTGATGAAATTCAAGATCCTCTCGAAAAAGAGAGTACGCTGACAGGCTTGAATGGTTGGTTGGCGACCTTTAGATCTCACGCTATTGAGTCTGAGCAGTCACAGAAGCTTAAATCCGATCTCATAAAGTTTGAGGCTGAACTGTTTGAGAAAAAACAGAATCATGTAATGACTTACGTAAATGAAACAGGTGATGAAACAGAAGGATCGCTGCCCGTTTTAGGTTCAGCCGTTAGAAGTAATGGTAATGAACAAGTTAGGCTTTCTGCACATCAAGCATTATTAGATTTAGAGCAATGGCTGCTGGTTAACGGCTTTATTGAGCTGATCAAAAAACGTAACCAATTTGCTCAATCACTGGGGTTTAAAACCTTCTTTGATTACTCGGTGGTAAAAACCGAACAGATGACGACAGAACAACTGTTTACGATTCTGGATGACTTCGAAGCACGCACGCGTGATAGCCATCAGCAAAGCCTAGCCAATTTGGCAGAGCAGAAAGGCGAGAATGCACTTCAAGCCCATAACTTTACCTACTCTTTTGCAGGTGACGTTATGAATGATCTTGATCCTTATGTTCCGTTCTCAAAGTCACTTCGACGCTGGATTGAATCTTTTGGTCGCCTCAACATCGAATACTCTCAAGCGACATTAAAATTGGATCTGCTTGATCGTAAAGGTAAGTACCCTAATGGCTTCTGCCATGGCCCTATCCCTTCTTTCTATGACCAAGATGCTTGGGTTGCGGCCCAAGTTAATTTCACTAGCAACGCTAAGCCCGATCAAATAGGCAGTGGCTATGATGGGATTAACACACTATTTCACGAAGGTGGTCACGCGGCGCATTTTGCTAATGTAAAAATGAACGCCCCTTGTTTCTCTCAAGAGTTTGCGCCGACTTCGATGGCTTATGCTGAAACACAATCCATGTTCTGCGACAGCTTGTTAAATGACGCTGACTGGCTAAAACAGTACGCTCTAAATGCGGACGGGCAACCTGTGCCAGATGATCTAATTAAAGCCATCATCGACAATAAACAGCCCTTCCGAGCTTACCAAGAACGCAGCATTCTTGTGGTTCCATATTTCGAGCGAGCCCTGTACGAATTAGCTGATGAAGACCTCACGCCTGAAAAAATCACGGCACTTGCTCGTAGCAGTGAAAAGGCAATTCTTGGATTGTCTTGCAGCCCTCGTCCACTGATGGCGATCCCTCACTTATTGTCTGATGAAGCATCTTGCTCATACCAAGGTTATCTATTGGCTCATATGGCGGTGTATCAAACACGAGCTTATTTCACCGACAAGTTTGGTTACTTAACAGATAACCCAGAGATCGGGCCTTTGTTGGCGAAACACTATTGGCATAAAGGCAATAGCGTGAACCATAACGGTACAATCGAAAGCCTGACTGGGGAAGGTTTTAATGCCAAATATCTCGCTGACGAGTGTAACTTATCGCCAGAGGAGGCTTGGGCGATTGAGGAGCAAAAAATCAAACAGCTGTCGACAAGAGAACGTGCACCAGTCGCGGATTTGAATGCGAAGGTATCGATCGTTGATGGAGCAACTGAATTAGCGAATAATGCAAAGTCGAATGACCAAATGTGTGATGATTTTGAGCACTTTATTATTGAGCAATACGGTCGATAGATTGAGTTTTAATGCTAATGAAAAAGGCAAAAATGAGTAGTGACATAACTCATTTTTGCCCCAAAACAAGCTAGAGCAGGATTGAGGCTAATTTCAAGACACGCGATTAGACTTACTTTTCCTTATGTCTAGAGTTCTGACTATGTGGCCAAATTTACTGATCCACTACAGTTGATGCTTCTTCGTAAGAAAGGTGATCTGGAAAAGTTATAAAGCGATCTTCATGACCAACCACTTCCTGAGCTAACATACCATCAGTACTGCCTCCGCCTCTGGCCACATCGTTGCTACCTTGATTGATCGCGACAGTGTCCCAAGTCGGAAAAAACAGACCAACCACGCGGTTCCAACCTGAAGATGTGTAACCTTGCTACCGTCAGCAATCACATCACCTCCGCCAACAGCAGATGAGGCAAATTCAGACATCTGGATAAGGTCTCGACTCGGTTTTATCGTGAATTTTTCATGATGGGCTCGCTATTGAATTGAAAAATAAGGACAGGAGAGAATGACTCCCGCCATAAAGACCATCAATTAGTTAAGTTTGATTCGAAGCACATGGTATGGCTTGGTTGAACCTTCTTCGCCTTCGTTGAAAGCAGGGTGGAAGTGAAG
>NZ_JBFROW010000041.1:0-2149 GCF_041471665.1 Vibrio sp. 10N.261.51.F11
ATAAGGATTAAGGTGTTGCGCAGCCAACACTAAATCCCGAGTGTTGAACAAGCCCGAAGCCACTTTGTTAAGTAAATTGTACGATTGAACTTGAAGGGCACATCGCTTTGAGGCTTTTCTCAAGGCGAGCGGGGTCAAGATAAGGTTGCGATAGCAATCTTATCAACCAGTTAGCTATTTTTCGTTTCTTTCGTCGTCACATCTCCTTTGATTTCGTCAATGCCATTCTCCTTATTATCAAATGCCTTTCGGCTACATGGGTCGGCTCACTCCAACACACGCCATCTCATGCTCACAGCAAGGGCAGATTCTTATCGCTTTGCTCCTTATCGGTGCCGTTAGCGGCGGCATCATATAGACCAAGTTCAATAACAGCAGTTGAATGCGGGCTCTTAAGGCGTGAGCTTGACCACGTAAAAATCCGTAGTCTCGTACTCTCTGCAACCCTTTGGGCAGCACGTGTTGCAAAATGAGCAGCAAAAACTTCAGAATGGGCAAGGTGCGCGTTCGCCATGCATTGGTCTGACTCTCTTTATAGCGGAAGGTGACAGTATCATCTGTGATACTGATGATGTCTTCATCAGGCAGCACACCGCGATAGAGATAGCGCGCCAAATAGTTGAGTGCAGCCTGACCGTATCCTACTTGTCTGCAATCGACCACCCATTGTTTGGGTATGCCACTCGGCAGCCACAACGTTGGGTGTTGATTAATGGCCTCTAGCATTCTTGCTCGCCATACTTTGGCCAAAGCAAACGCGTTGAAGAGGTAATGCTTGTTGCCTTTGTGCCACGTTTGCCTCGACGCGTCGTATTGGCCTGCCGCCACGATAATGTGCAGATGTGGGTGCAAGTTTCGTTGTCGGCTGTGAGTATGCAACACGGCGGTAAAACCAAGTTCACCTTGCCGTTGTCGGTTGGCAAAATCCTTTAATACCCCTGATGCCACCTTAAACATACCGTTATATATCGCTTTAGGTTGATGTCTTGCCAGCACTCTCAATTGATACGGTAAAGTGAAGGTCACCATGAAATAGTGAACAGGTAACCGTTTTTGCTGTTGACGCTGTAGCCAGTCAGAAGTGGTGCGTTGTTGGCATTGAGGGCAATGGCGATGACCACAAGAAAGAGGCAATCGGTCATCGTGATGGCAGTGACTGCAGAACCATTGTGAGCGTCCTTGTTGCTCTGTTTTGCAACGGAGCATCGCCCCAATAGCTCGATGCATATCGCCATTTATCTGCGCAGGATAGTGATGCTTAAGCGCACGATGATGCTGGCGAAGCAGTTCAATGAAAGTACTCATTTTATGCTCCATGTTAAGTCTAGATCATCCGTTAATTGGTTGATGGCCATTGCCGCATCACGCTGCTTTATCTGAGTCATTCGGGTGTATCGTGCCGTGGTGTTGAGGCTTGCATGACCGAGCAGTGATTGCAGTGAACGCAGGTCGACTCCTTGCTCAAGTAAGTGCGTTGCGAAGCAATGTCTGAGTGAATGAGGACTCGCATGCTTTTTGATACCACACTCTTTAAGTACAAGTTTCATCGTCTTTTGAATTCCGCCACGATCCATGGGGGTGTCGTGACATGTACCAAGTCCAGGAAATAAGTAGCAAGGATGCTTATGGGTAAGCCAGTGCGTGCGGAGTGCCTTAAGCGTTCGCTGCGGAAGCGGCACCATTCGGTCTTTTCCGCCTTTTCCTTCCCGTATGTGAACGCGCATTGTTTGGCTGTCGATATCATGAACCGTAAGATTTAATCCCTCACTGAGTCGTAACCCCATGCTGTACAGAGTAAGAAAAAACACCTGATAACGTGCTTGTCGAGTGTGAGTAATCAGCGAGCTGACTTGCTGTGGTGTCAGTATGTCGGGCAGTCGTTTTACTTGTGGCGGCTTGACGATATTGAGCCACTCCCACTGTTTATCGAGCGTGTAGCGATAGAAAAACTGCAAGCCATTACGATCGAGTTTTATGGTGCTCCACGAGTGGGTTTGAATAAGAGACGCGAAGAACTGTTTGAGGTCAGAGGTCGTTAATGTATCAGGGGCTCGGTCGAAATGAGCGGTGATCCGACGAACCGCACGGGAATAGGCATCAATGGTCGCGGGTCGTTTACCTTGCAGCTTTAGGTTGGTAAGGTGTTGTT
>NZ_JBFROW010000042.1:0-2939 GCF_041471665.1 Vibrio sp. 10N.261.51.F11
ACCCTTTCGGGTTGTATGGTTAAGTGACTAAGCGTACACGGTGGATGCCTTGGCAGTCAGAGGCGATGAAAGGCGTAATAACTTGCGATAAGCCCAGATTAGGTAGTAATAACCTTTTGAGTCTGGGATTCCTGAATGGGGAAACCCACTTACATAAGTAAGTATCCTGTTGTGAATACATAGCAACAGGAGGCAAACCGGGGGAACTGAAACATCTAAGTACCCCGAGGAAGAGAAATCAACCGAGATTCCGAAAGTAGCGGCGAGCGAAATTGGATTAGCCCTTAAGCTTTTAATGATGCAGGTGAAGAGTCTGGAAAGTCTCGCAGTAAAGGGTGATAGCCCCGTAACCGACACATCATAATCAGTGAAAACGAGTAGGGCGGGACACGTGATATCCTGTCTGAATATGGGGGGACCATCCTCCAAGGCTAAATACTACTGACTGACCGATAGTGAACCAGTACCGTGAGGGAAAGGCGAAAAGAACCCCTGTGAGGGGAGTGAAATAGAACCTGAAACCGTGTACGTACAAGCAGTAGGAGCACCTTCGTGGTGTGACTGCGTACCTTTTGTATAATGGGTCAGCGACTTAATTTTAGTAGCAAGGTTAACCGTTTAGGGGAGCCGTAGGGAAACCGAGTCTTAACTGGGCGTACAGTTGCTAGGATTAGACCCGAAACCAGGTGATCTAGCCATGGGCAGGTTGAAGGTTGAGTAACATCAACTGGAGGACCGAACCGACTAATGTTGAAAAATTAGCGGATGACTTGTGGCTAGGGGTGAAAGGCCAATCAAACCTGGAGATAGCTGGTTCTCCCCGAAAGCTATTTAGGTAGCGCCTCGGACGAATACTACTGGGGGTAGAGCACTGTTAAGGCTAGGGGGTCATCCCGACTTACCAACCCTTTGCAAACTCCGAATACCAGTAAGTACTATCCGGGAGACACACGGCGGGTGCTAACGTCCGTCGTGGAGAGGGAAACAACCCAGACCGCCAGCTAAGGTCCCAAAGTATAGCTAAGTGGGAAACGATGTGGGAAGGCTCAGACAGCCAGGATGTTGGCTTAGAAGCAGCCATCATTTAAAGAAAGCGTAATAGCTCACTGGTCGAGTCGGCCTGCGCGGAAGATGTAACGGGGCTAAGCTATACACCGAAGCTGCGGCTACGTACCTTAGGGTATGTGGGGTAGGGGAGCGTTCTGTAAGCCGTTGAAGGTGGTCTGTAAGGGCTGCTGGAGGTATCAGAAGTGCGAATGCTGACATGAGTAACGATAAAGGGAGTGAAAAACTCCCTCGCCGGAAGACCAAGGGTTCCTGTCCAACGTTAATCGGGGCAGGGTAAGTCGACTCCTAAGGCGAGGCCGAAAGGCGTAGTCGATGGGAAACGGGTTAATATTCCCGTACTTCTTACAATTGCGATGGGGGGACGGAGAAGGCTAGGTGGGCCTGGCGACGGTTGTCCAGGTTCAAGTACGTAGGCGGGTGGTTTAGGTAAATCCGGACCGCTACTAACGCTGAGATACGATGTCGAGCTACTACGGTAGTGAAGTCATTGATGCCATGCTTCCAGGAAAAGCCTCTAAGCTTCAGATTGTAAGGAATCGTACCCCAAACCGACACAGGTGGTCGGGTAGAGAATACCAAGGCGCTTGAGAGAACTCGGGTGAAGGAACTAGGCAAAATGGTACCGTAACTTCGGGAGAAGGTACGCTCTTATCAGTGAAGTCCCTTGCGGATGGAGCAGACGAGAGTCGCAGATACCAGGTGGCTGCAACTGTTTATTAAAAACACAGCACTGTGCAAAATCGTAAGATGACGTATACGGTGTGACGCCTGCCCGGTGCCGGAAGGTTAATTGATGGGGTTAGACTTCGGTCGAAGCTCTTGATCGAAGCCCCGGTAAACGGCGGCCGTAACTATAACGGTCCTAAGGTAGCGAAATTCCTTGTCGGGTAAGTTCCGACCTGCACGAATGGCGTAATGATGGCCACGCTGTCTCCACCCGAGACTCAGTGAAATTGAAATCGCTGTGAAGATGCAGTGTACCCGCGGCTAGACGGAAAGACCCCGTGAACCTTTACTACAGCTTGGCACTGAACATTGAACCTACATGTGTAGGATAGGTGGGAGACTATGAAACCGCGTCGCTAGATGTGGTGGAGTCGTCCTTGAAATACCACCCTTGTAGTTTTGATGTTCTAACGTTGGTCCCTGAATCGGGATTACGGACAGTGCCTGGTGGGTAGTTTGACTGGGGCGGTCTCCTCCCAAAGAGTAACGGAGGAGCACGAAGGTGGGCTAAACACGGTTGGACATCGTGTGGTTAGTGCAATGGCATAAGCCCGCTTGACTGCGAGAATGACAATTCGAGCAGGTGCGAAAGCAGGTCATAGTGATCCGGTGGTTCTGAATGGAAGGGCCATCGCTCAACGGATAAAAGGTACTCCGGGGATAACAGGCTGATACCGCCCAAGAGTTCATATCGACGGCGGTGTTTGGCACCTCGATGTCGGCTCATCACATCCTGGGGCTGAAGTCGGTCCCAAGGGTATGGCTGTTCGCCATTTAAAGTGGTACGCGAGCTGGGTTTAGAACGTCGTGAGACAGTTCGGTCCCTATCTGCCGTGGGCGTTGGAAAATTGAAAGGGGCTGCTCCTAGTACGAGAGGACCGGAGTGGACGAACCTCTGGTGTTCGGGTTGTCATGCCAATGGCATTGCCCGGTAGCTAAGTTCGGAATCGATAACCGCTGAAAGCATCTAAGCGGGAAGCGAGCCTTGAGATGAGTTTTCCCTGGCGCTATAAGCGTCCTAAAGGGTTGTCGTAGACTACGACGTTGATAGGCAGGGTGTGTAAGTGCTGCGAGGCATTGAGCTAACCTGTACTAATTGCCCGTGAGGCTTAACCATACAACACCCAAGGGGTTTTGTGGACTCA
>NZ_JBFROW010000043.1:0-91256 GCF_041471665.1 Vibrio sp. 10N.261.51.F11
GGCCTCCTCCTACTCGATTCAAATTGACGAATTATTTTCACTAATATTATTCTGACAAAGTAGATATTTCGCCAACCTGTGATAATTTAAATACATAACGATTAAAAGTAAGCACAACAAAATGAATTTCAGCATTGAACAACTTCTCGCGTTCGTTACCGTTTATGACCAACTCTCTTTCAGCAAAGCCGCCGTTAAACTCAATAAACACAGAACGACAATCGGGCAGGTTATTACTAACCTTGAAGACCAACTCGCGGTAAGCCTATTTGAAAGGGTTGGGCGCTCTGTAAAGCCGACAGAAGACGGGCATCTTCTTTACCATTACGCTAAACAAACCATTGAACAAGCTCGTACCTTCGATAAGGTAGCATTGAGCCTCTCTTATGGCGGGTTGGAAAACATCACCTTTGCTTATTCTGGTGTGATACCTCATCAAATGCTTTTGGATATTCGAAAGAAACTGCGTCGTGATTTCCCGATGATGCGAGTGAACTTTTTAATCCGAAACAAAAAGGATATTAAGAAGGGCCTTCAAAGTGGCGAGTACCACTTTGGATTAGTCAATGTGCATGACAGCCGGGGTATACACAGCTTTGATGCGACTTTTCTAGGTCACATTGAGTTTTCCCCATTCGTTCAAAAAAATGGTGAGTTCTCATCTTTGGCGCAAGAGGATGTACTTTTAGCGTTAAGAAATTCAAAGCAGTTTATCTTGAGATCGTTTATTGAAGAGGGAATGTCAGAAAAAGTAACCATCAGCTCCGATAACGAAGAAGTCGATCAATTGGCGTTAGTTATTAAAATGGTTGAAGCCGGTTTAGGGTGGGCACTGTTACCAAAAACGTTTGCTCATTCTGAATTTTCCCATTACGACATTGAACCTATACAGTCGTCTGAAATGCACCAAGGATTCAAATTCGGTTTTGCGCTTTGGTGCAATCATTCTAAGCAAGTGAAGGATGTAAAATTATCGGTTTTATCTGTTATACAAGAACATGTTGATCGAGTATTGAGTCAATATTAGCAAAGGAAGAATGTAGGTAACTTATTAATAGAGGCTCATTTATATGAGCCTTTTGCGTTTCTGTCATCTCGAAAGCTCTTTAATTTTGTAGGGCGACATCCTCTATATAGGAGTAGGGCAACACCATTATTTGGCCTATTCTATGCCCGTCGATTAAGGACCCCCTTTATTGGCAATAAGTGTTTAATTTCTATGTTTATTGCAAGGAAGCAAACTTTCGGCCGGGTTTCGTCACCCGGTCTTTTTTATGAGGCAAATTTTATGACTCGCTGCGGCGGCATTGTTCTTCTTTCCTGCTTTTTATTTACAACATCTTCTTTCGCATCGTTTTATGATCCTGTTGATGGTCAATTTGATATGGGGCATCACCTTGCGGAAAACGCATATGGCTTTTTGCCTATCCCAATTTTGATTACCGAGCCTGCGGTGGGGTACGGCGGCGGTGTGGCTGGTTTGTTTTTACATGAGACGGATGAGGAAAAGCGACAAAGAAAGCAAGCTGCTCTTTCTGCCATAGATGGTGGTGCGCAGTTAGTACCCTCAGCAATGTCAGTAGTGGGCGCAGTAGGGACAGAGAACGAAACTTGGTTTGTATTTGGTGGCCATAGACGATCTTGGATGAATGATTCCATTCGTTACACAGGAGGCGGCGGCTTTGGTGTTGCGAATTTGGATTTGTACACATCAATCAACTGGGGCCCCATAGATCATGACCTTAGAATAGGCACGTCAACTTCGGTAGCCGTACTTTCACAAAAGGTGCAGTTCCGGATTGGGCATACGCCTTGGATGTTGGGAATAAAGCAGTTATTAGCTAAGTCTGAGATTGAATTTGATAACATGGTTTTAGACCGAATTTTGGGTAACGAATCGGTTACTTCTGGTTTAGGGTTGGAGGCTGAATATGACACAAGAGATAATTTATTTTATCCAACCAAAGGTTACAAATTGTCTGCAGATTACATGGTGTACGACGATGCGATTGGCAGTGATTACAATTACCGAAATTTGAACATAGATGGCGAAGCCTATATCCCAATTGCCAATAAATGGACGTTAGGCTTGGCTGCAAATTATCAAAGCTTCGAACAGCAAGACCTGTTTGTATCACCCACAGCGAAACCGTACGTGTCGTTACGCGGGGTGTCATCTTATCGGTACCAAGGAGATGAGATTGAAACAATTCAAGGCCAATTGACGTACAGCATCACTCATCGTTGGAAGGTGTCTGGGTTTTACGGTTCAGGGGTTGCAAAGCAAGATAACGGCATAAGCCACGACAGTACCGTCAATGCCGGAGGTGTCGGCTTTCGATACCAAATCGCGAGACGTTACGGTTTGCACCTTGGGATGGATTATGCGCAAAGCCATGAAGAACGCGCTATCTACTTTAACGTAGGCAGTGGTTTCTAGAACAACGGAATAGGTTAAATTTTTCCAAGAAAAAAGGCGCCAATTAGCGCCTTTTCGTTTTCTATCACTTTCTTACAGTAAGATTACTTCTTACGGCAGAACTCAGCGATTACGTACATTGATTGACCGCCGTTTGTTTTACCAGAAACAAGCTTAGGATCGTCACCAACGCTGATACCACGAATAACAGTACCTTGCTTAATCACTTGGTTAGTACCTTTGATTGGCAGGTCTTTGATTACTGTTACGTCGTCACCTTTCTTAAGTTCAACGCCATTCACATCAAGAGGCTTGTCATCAGCAGACATGCCGATTTGTGCCCAAACTGATGTTTCTTCTTCAAGGTACATCATGTCTAGCGCGTCCTGAGCCCAGCTTTCTGTGTTCAGACGAGTAAGTTGACGCCATGCCGTTACTTGAACTGGCGCTTCCTGGCTCCACATGCTGTCAGTCAGACAACGCCAGTGGTTGATATCTTTAGGATCGTCAATCTCACCAAGACATTTGTCACATACCATGATGCCGTGATCCACTGTTACGTGGCTGTGTGGCGGCACTGCGTATGCAGTAAGAGAAGAATCAGAACCACATAGTTCACATTTAGATTGGCAGCGTTCTAGCATAGTAGCTTCAGAAGACATAATGGACTCACATTTATTAGGTATTAAATTACGGGGCTATTATCCACTTTATTTACAATAAAGAAAGAGGTCGTACGGTATTCTGTCTTGATTAATTTTAGCTGAGATCAACCATTTGTGTTTTAAAGTTTTATGCAAACGGTCAACTAGGGGACTTGTTCGAACGACAGAGACAAAAATGCCAGCGGTTAGGCTGGCATTTGGTTTAGTGAAAAGCTTAAGTCTTAGTTATTCCAATAAAGCATCCAGTGCTGCTGCATCAAGGCTATCCGATTCTAAGAAATCAGCTACTTGAGCTCTCATTGATAGGGTATGAGTGGCATCAGAAAGGTCTGCTTGCGGTCCGATGATCGTTGAGTGTTTAGCTATTTCGTTATATTGAACAAACACACGATTCCCAGTTGAAGGGCTAGCTTTTGTTGAGTCAGTCAATCCTAACGTCGAATCTAACCCTTCAGAGCCAACAAATGAAGCCGTATATGATAACGGTGCACCATTATCATCATTGCCATTGTTTGGTACCGTTTCATCATTTTGCGACTGGATCAACAACGTTGGATAGCTAGAGCTAATTGATGACTGGTCCTCAGTGTTTGCTATTGAATGTGGATCGACCGTGTCAATAAGGGTTTGAGCGGCGACTTTAAATGCAACTAATTCAGTTTCAATTGCTGCGGCACTAGTTGGATTTTCCTTAGCAAAAGCGGTATAGCAATCGCCATCTTCAATGTCAGCCGCAGTACAAGCTGAAGCCACTGAATCCCGATACGTTGCATTTAACTGTTTAGCTAGATTGTGTTTAATTTCGGGGCCAAAGGTTTCCGATGCGAAGAGTAATTCAGCAATGTGCCCACCTGAATTAGCATATACCGCCGAGCTAAATTTATGTGTACCAGCAATTTCAGATGTAGCTACTGACGTAAATCCAGTAATACCGCCCAATGAGTGGCCCATAAATTTAACGGTTGTGTCTTTTACATCAACTCCGGCTAATGGTGTACCAGTAAAGTCATTCCCCACTTTTTCAAGTGCCATACGAAGACCTATTACATCAAGTGCACTTTGACGGATGTTGTCACGCGCAACGGGCAAAGCGCTTAGATTCAAGTAGTACAGAGCATTATCGTTAGTTGAAATAGCACCTCCGGCAAGTGAACGAGACCCATGAATAGGGTGGTCAATTGCAATGACAGCAAGACCTTCAGCCGTTAAGTTTGCCGCAAACGCATACGCATTCTCTTTTACAGAGGTAATACCGTGTTGGTAGATTACAACCCCGGTTATTGGGTCAGTTACAGGAGTAAACAAAAGCACATCAACAGCTTCAAGTGATTTAATTTGTGGTATTGGTGAATACTGAGTGACAATGCGATCACTATCTAGAGCTGTTCCACTTGCGTCCTTTGTGAGTGTTTTTCCCATTAAAGTCGTGACATCAGCTGCGCTAAGGTTTGTTGGGTCTAATCCTAATTTAACCAACTCTCCACCAACGAAAGAACTTGTAGAGTTATCCGTTAGTGCGCTTTTTATAACCGCTAAACTGTCCAATGCTGATGCAAATGGCGTTGTAGAGAACTTAGTTGGATCGGTTTCCAAGAAATATGGGAGTTGAACAGTACCTTTAGTCACGTTTACCGACGTAGTGCTGATACCAGCGTTAGAGTAAAGGAGATTTATCCCTCCAATCAAAGTGGCATTTTCTGTTGCATCGTCATCGGCAAGATATTTTTTAAAGTCAGCATCTGCAGCGATTGCTGTAGCAAATGGTGTTGTTGATGAGGAATCTAAACTAAGATTGTAAGCGTTTGTCAGATCGATATTATTTGGGTTTGCGCTGCCATTCCAATAAGTCGAAAGTGGGGCCCCAGCATCAATCATTCCGCCAATCAACGATGCTGTAGAGGCAAGAACATCACCAACAGAAGTTGTAGTAAACCAAGCTGAATACACAATCTTTTCCGCATCAATACCAACAGCGGCAGCTATAGCTTCTTGACCTTTAATTAAAGTTTGCGCACTAGCTAAGTCACCGGTTGAATAAGTTTTAGTGGCTGTTTTGAGAGCCGCATAGCTTTGCGATGTACCTACTGGGTTACCATTTACATCTGTAACGTCATCAGTAACAACAAGCAAATATTCAGACTTCTCATCAAAAGGAGTATTAGGTGTAATTGCTAGGTTTGAGCCTACTTTGTAAACTTTGTATTCAGAGCTAGCAACAGGTGTTGGTACTTGAGCCGCTGTGGATGTGTCTGTTAGCTTTTTAGAAAGCTTCAACAATGTCACTCCGGAAGTAACAACTCCAGGAGTATCACCAAAACCGTCGCCTTCAAACTCGATGTAAATTGGCATGCTGGTCGAAAAACCATCGGCATAATTTAATGCTGCTTTTGGGTTAGAAATGCTATCGTCGCCACCTGTTGGGATCGCTAACGTGCCATCTGTAGAGTCAAATAATAGGTTATTGCTTAAAGGAACTGATGCATTACTACCTTGCAAGAGCATTTTTTGAGTTGTCGCTCTTGCCAAAGACGTTTCTAGATAGGCTTCAAGTTGTTGGTTACTTGTTACCGAACTTTCGGTGTTGTCGCCACAACCTGCTAGCAGGATCGCTGAACATAGTAGAGAGATCTTAAAGTTACGTTTCATGATACGATCCTGATTTAGTTAAAAGTGTAGTTAAGCTGAACTGAAGAAAGGTAAGCGGTACCTTCTGCTTCGAAAGTCCTTTCTTGCTGAGCGCCATTTGTCTCAGTGAACTCACCGTCATCACTTACAACAAGTGCGAATCCTGCATCGACAGTCATATTTTCGCTCCAAACATAAGTGAAGCCAGCGCTATACCACATACGATCACTATCAGGAATGCTTAAAGTTGCTTCACCAGCTTGTTCGTCATAAGCGTAACCAGCTCTTAATGTCCACTTACTGTTTAGTTGGTACGTTGCGCCTAGTGAATATCGATTGTTGTCTTCATATTTTTCAGGTTTGTAGAAGCACTGACCTACTACACCGTTGTCAGTACAATCTGGACTTGTTGCTTTTAACTCCTTAAAAGTACTCCAATCAGTTTGTTGCCAACCGTAGTGAATTGCCCATTGTTCGTTAAGTTGGTGAAATGCTGAAAGCTCCAGAATAGAAGGAAGCTCGATTTGAAGACGACCATCAACCTTGGGAGATGTTGCTCTACCTGAATCGTAGCTGGTAAATTCACCGTCATCGAAATCAAGATCAACAGAAGAGCGGTAAGCGATACTAAAGCGATTGTTTTCGTTCAGCTCATACATCGCGCCAACATTCCAACCATAGGCAAATGTTTCACCGGTCATGCCTATAAGTTTGTCAGATGGATTTCCACCAACAAAGTTAGCGAGCTCGCCTTTATGGCGAGTAAGTTCAGCTTCCGCATACACAAGGTTTAAACCTGCACCAACGCTAAATGATTCATTCACGCGATACGCAATATTTGGATTTAGATTTACAGATAAGAGCGACGTATCACCAGCCATATCACCTGCCGAGATGTCATCAGGGTAATCCGTAGCAACACCATAATTGGTGAACATACCGATACCCCAAGCCCATTTTTCGTTGATTGGGCTGATGTAATATGCGGCTGGCACGACTTGTAATGGAGCAACATCTTTTGAATGCTCGTTAGCGTCAACGTCGTAAACGTTAACCTCTGGATCAACGATAGAAACCGCGCCTGAAAATTGGGCTGTATCAAATAGGGTCATTGCGGCGGGGTTTCTCGCTAGTACACTCGCGTTATCAGCTACTGCACCTTCACCTGAAAAGGCACGACCAAGACCTGAGGCAGAATGCTCAGCAACTTGGAAACCAGCCGCAAGTGAGTTACATGCAAATAGTACTGAAAGTGAAACGAGAGAGCGTTGTATTGTTTTCATCCTTGACCCTCCTAGGGCATCGAATTTCGTTATTATGGTTTGAAAACACACTGAGCATTTTTGGTGTTGAAGCTCTAATGTAAATGGCATGTTAAATTCATGTTTTATATAAAGTCAAAGAAAGAGTTGTTATTTTGTGAGGTTATGTTTTAAAGGGGCGGCACTTTAACATCGATAATATAAGTATAATCAATAATTTATTCATGGTTGGAGGTGTGACCAGAGTGTTTATGCATCGTTGCGGTATAAATAGTGTTCAATAGCTCAATATGTAACAACTTTGTTTCTGTTTACCACCATTCGCTAAATCGGCATAATATCGACACTCGTTAGAAGTCATTAAATTGGAATTTTAAGTTTGGAATTACTCGCGATAGAGTTTCTTGGAAAACCGCTTCGTTTAGAAGGATCAATGGCAGGGTGGCAACAGTTGTATTGGGATAACACTTTGGTATCTCAATTAGATGCGACCACAGACCAAGAAGACGCCCGAAAACACGAATTTACACTACGCGCTGGCGAAGAAACGTTGCAGTGTCACGTTGAATCGACCGTTCAGTGGCAACCGTTTGAGATGACGTATAAAGCGTCGGTGAATGGGCAAACCATTACCGAAGGCAATCGAAACACCAAAGATATTGAACAACAAACTCCTGTTGTCGCTCCTAAACCAGAGAAGCGTTTTAGCTTAATTGGGTTGGTGTCGCTTGGTATGAAAGCGCTTAAAAGCGCCAAGCTAATCAAGGTCGTACTTGCTTCTGCGAGTTTAGCGGCCTATTCATGGTTGTTTTCAATTCAGTTCGCTTTGGCCTTAATCGCCTGTTTAATGTTCCATGAGTACGGTCATATTAGAGCGATGAAATACTTCGGCATGAAAACCAAAGGGATCTATTTGATACCATTTCTTGGTGGCTTGGCGTTATCCGATGAAAAGATTAATACGCGTTGGCAAGATGTGGTTATCTCAATCATGGGGCCATTGTTCGGCCTGATATTGTCGTTAGTATTTATGGTGCTGTATTGGGCGACTGGCGAAATGTTCTTTGCCGGCCTTGCAGTATTTAATGCTCTATTAAACCTGTTCAATCTATTGCCGATTTTGCCTCTCGATGGCGGACATGTTCTTAAAAGTATCAGTTTCTCGATGAACAGTGTGCTTGGCATTGTACTTTGTGTCGCGGCTGCCGTTGCTGGTGTGGTATTGAGTTATCAGTTGAATTTAACCCTGTTTGGTTTCTTATTGATCATGGGCAGTGTTGAAATACTGTTTGAATGGAAAGGACGTCATCACAGTCACTTGTTACCGTTAGACAAATACGGGCAAGTCGTGTCGTTCGTTTGGTATGTAGGTTTAGTGAGCAGTTTGATTGGTGTTATCTGGTATTTTGCATCTACTGGTGATCAGCTATTAAGCCTACCATTACAAATTCTTGGTACTTAACGAGTGAGTTTCTGTTGTTGGAATTATCCAGCTGCTTAGTGCACTTGAACTGTTAGCAAGCAAGAAACTGAAAATGCCCTAACCAATATGGATAGGGCATTTTGTATTTACACCAGCTAGGCGATTCTTACTTAGATTACGCTTTGCAATTTGGTCTTGGTGAACCTGATTGAGGAAGCGTTTTTATCGTTGCTTGTAGATCTTTAATACGCGTACTGTGGGAAGGGTGCGTAGAAAGCAACTCTGGCGGTTGATTACCCCCTGATGCTTTCGCCATGTTTTGCCACAAGTTGACACTTTGGTTTGGATCGAAACCTGCTTGAGCCATATACTCTAAACCAACAACATCGGCTTCAGACTCTTGAGTTCGCCCATACGGTAGAATAACGCCATATTGAACGCCTAACCCTAACGCGGCCATCGTCATACCTTGATACTGTTTGTATTCTGATGCACCTAACGCAACGTTAGTAATAGATAAGCCCGTATTAGCGATTTGAGACTGAGAAAGGCGCTCATTACTGTGGTCCGCTAAAACGTGTGCTACTTCGTGACCGATAACCGTCGCGAGTTGGTCTTGGTTTACTGCAACATTGAGTAACCCTGTGTATACACCGATTTTTCCGCCAGGTAGGGCGAATGCGTTCACTTGATCACTATCAAACACAACAACTTCCCATTCACTAAAACCTTGTTTAGGAATATATTGAGTGATGCTGTTCGCTACGCACTGTACATAAGCGTTAGTTTTGGCATCTTTGCTGATGGGTTGTTCTTTTTTCATTTGTTCAAAAGACTGTGCTCCAAGCTGAGACATGTCTTTATCTGAAAAAAGCAGCAATTGGTTTCTGCCTGTCGGAGAAGCGCTACACGCGGTTAGGCCTGCAAGTGTGAGAAGCGAGGCAAACTTCATCCATGACGTCATACAATATCCTCTGTGTATTCGGTTTTTATGCATGTTAACATCAACTTGCGTAATAACTAAGGGCTGTAAGATAACTAACAGCCAGTAATATAGAAAAAAGCTATGCACGCGATAACAAGATCAATAATTAAGGAACCCACATGAGTATTTGGAAAAAGCCCGTTGACCTAGATACCTTCAACGCGACCTCAAAAAATACCTTAATTGAACACCTCAACATTGTTTACACCGAAGTAAATGACAACTCTTTGGTGGCAACCATGCCGGTTTGTCATTTTACGCACCAACCACTGGGTATGCTTCATGGCGGCGCATCGGTTGTGCTAGCAGAAACGCTTGGCTCATTGGCTGCAAACTTCTGCGTACCAGAAGGCTATTATTGCGTTGGGCTCGATATCAATGCGAACCACGTAAGGTCAATGCGTGAAGGGCATGTCATTGGTACTGCTGAGCCTATTCACTTGGGCGTCTCTACTCAAGTATGGCAGATCAATATCACTGATGATCGTCAACGCTTAGTTTGTACCAGCCGCTTAACTATTGCCGTGAAGAAACATAAAAGATAACAGACTAGGTAGTCGTACGCTGGTTTTGTCTTTAGAAGAAGTAATCAGTACTTAGAACAAGCAATTCGTATTTAAAGAAGTAACCCGAGAAGCCCATGGTCATAACGTTTAAAAGTGGAAAAGTCATCGCAACCGCACATGAGTTGGTTGTTCGTTTAGATGGTGAGCATAGAGTCACTTTGCAAGCTCAAGTTGACGCAATTCAACTGATTGGAAAAGGGGCAAATGTCATTTCAGCCAACGGTTCTGAGTGTAAATGGTCGATAAAACTAGACGATGAACAGCAGCTCCGTGAAATCGCCAATGAAATTGGCTGCGATGTGATGTAATCCTTTACTGTAAAAGCACTTAACCCTTCAAATTGAATAACACCTTAGGATGTCGTACTCAATAATTCACAATAAAATCGTGTCCGTAATATTGATTTTACGCCATAAAATAGGGAAACTGAATTCAATGTCCTTTGAATAAGTTTTCCTCTTTATGAGCAGCCCAAGACTTCGCGTTCAATTTGAAACCCTGTTTGAATACTTCGATGGTAAAGATTCTGATGTTCAACTCGACGACATCACGGATGTGCTTTGTTGTACCCGTCGTAATGCCCGAATGGTACTCAACAAGCTTGAAGAAGAAGGGTGGGTAGAATGGTTACCTGCAGCAGGTCGAGGAAAGTTATCTCAACTTATCTTTAAACAGAATCGTTGTGATGTCAGCGAGAACTTAGCAAGACGCTACTTGCAGGAAGGAAAAATTGGACAGGCGCTGTCAGTGCTTGATCACAATGCTGCCAAACTCACGCAAGTTATTCAAAACTACTTGGGCGTACAGTATCAAGAAGGCGAACAAGTTATTCGTTTGCCTTATTACCGGCCGCTTTCAATGCTTAACCCAACCAAATCGATGCGTCGTTCAGAGCAACATATCGCTTGTCAGGTATTCAGTGGGTTGACTCGTCTAGATGAGAATGACCAACTTCAACCCGATCTTGCTCATTCATGGCAAAAAATCAGCGATTACCAATGGCGATTCTTCTTGAGACCCGGTGTTCGTTTCCATAACGGGGAACCTCTGTTAACCAATCATGTTGTGGATACACTGCTTGCACTCGAACCTCTCAACATGTTTTCGCATATCAAAGATGTCTCTTCACCTGCAAATTGTGTAGTAGATGTTTTTCTCACACGTCCAGACAAGTATTTTCCCCTCGCACTAACGGAATCGGTCGCTAAAGTCACATTACCGATCACTTTACGTGGTGAAGACTACGATATTCGACCGATTGGAACGGGACCTTATCGCATTGAAAAGAACGACGAGAAACAACTCGTGTTAACCGCTTTCAATGGGTACTTTGGTTTCAGACCGTTAATTGATCGCGTTGAAGTTTGGGTGGTGGATGAGGCTTATTCTTCAATGGTTTACCCAAGCCTATCTAAGCCTGTTATGGCCGACCGTGGCGATAGCGATGAAGTAGAACTCGATCCTGGTTGCACGTATTTACTGCTCAATAGAAAGAAGGGTATTGCACAAGATCCCGCATGGGCACAGTTTTTATCTAACGCGTTGAATGCGGCGGATCTGTTTGTTCATATTCCAAAAGAGACTGTTATCGATTTGGGCGTGTTACACGCTTATGGGATAAAACCCGGTTGGTATGACATAAAGTTAAAAGTGCCCGTTTGTCCACCAGCAAATTCCAAACCAACGATAAGATTGGCGTATCAATGCCAACATCCAATGTTTCCAACGCTTGCCAAGGCGATTGTCACGATGCTGAAGCAATACAATGTCGATGTTGATCTTTACGGTTACGAAACCGATCCTCCACACGCTGATGATGTCGATATTTGGATTAACCCTATGGGTATCGCTAATAACAGAGACGACGCTTTAGCCGGTTGGCTAATGGACTACAGTTTTCTTGATGAATCTAGCCCGGCAGAAGACTTCGACCAATGGTGTCACATGATTGACCGTTGGCGTTCTGGTGAATTCGAGCAATTCCCAGCAAGACAGTTAGGTAAACAACTAGTCCAAAGCAATCAATTGATCCCGATGTTCCATTGCTGGTTAGGCGTCAATAAAGATCAATGTGGTACGTTGCAAAACGCGAAATGTAATGCATTAGGTTGGTTCGACTTTAGCCAAGTTTGGGTGAAGCCTGACGTTGATTGAAATCCAAGAAAACTCAATTAGGACCAAATAACTCATTTAGGAAAAACGATGCAAACTCTGATGGTTACATTTATTACGCTGGTGGCATTTGCTGCTAATTCAGTTCTGTGTCGCTGGGCCTTAATGGATCAAACGATCGATCCTTTGATCTTTTCGATCGTTCGCATCTTATCTGGTGCGCTTACGCTTCTGATTTTATTAGCTTTATCTTCCCAATCTAAAGCTAAAAGTGAGTTAGCAAGTAACACATCGCTATACACAAAGCTCAAATCACAGTTTCAACTCACATCAATATTGTCACTGCTCGTGTATATGTTTGGTTTTTCGTTTGCTTACTTAGAGCTTGGCGCAGGTCTTGGTGCTCTGGTGTTGTTTGTCGCAGTGCAATTTACGATGATTGCCGCGCACCTGTTTTCTGGAAACAGAATGTCGCTCATTGAGTGGGGCGGGTGTTTGTTATCTGTGGCAGGGCTTGTTTATTTGTTAATGCCAACGGAATCGACTCAAGCACCCGACTTAGTTTCTATTATCTTGATGTCTCTGGCCGGAATTGGGTGGGGCATTTACACATTGGCAGGAAAGAAATCGTCAAACGCACTGCAATCGACCACCGCTAACTTTGGATTCAGCTCGCTAGTTATCCTTGTGGCATTGAGCTTATTAGTTTTAATACCTAATGCATTAACGCAAGTGTCTATCACTGAGCAAGGTTTGATTTACGCGGTTATATCGGGCTCTGTGGCTTCTGGTATCGGTTATAGTTTGTGGTATTACGTAGTGAAAAAACTGAATACCGTGGTTGCGTCTATTGCACAGCTTTCTGTTCCAGTTATCGCGACACTTGGTGGCGTATTACTGTTATCTGAACCTGTCACTATGCAATTTATAGTCTCATCAACCGTTATACTTCTTGGGATAAGCTTGGTTCTTGTCGCCCCTAAACTTAAGAAATAAAGAGTTCAATCATTAACTTCTATGGCTAAACCAAACAAGAAACAACCGACCAAGACGGTTCAGATTTTCTGTGCCAAATGTAAAACGCAGCTTTTTAAGTATCGGAAAGGTGGCAAAGGTGCTCTCGTTAAGTGTTTTAAAGAACGCATTGTTGAAGATTTCACGACAGAGCCCTGTATTTGCCCTGAATGTGGCATAGAGTTCGCTCGCGATACCTTAGTTAGAGGCACACCTGCCTACAAGTTTGTTGGTGGCAAAATAACGATGAAATAAAAATGCCACAGCACGAATTGTGTGTGGCATTTCAGACCTGCTTCTGAAGTTAAGAAATGTTATTGAAGTTAAGAACTGCTCTGGATGTTAAGAATCAGAGGCGAGTATCAATGAACCCTAACTCGCCCTTGGAGCTTGAGAAGCAACAACGAGACTATCGCCCCTGTTGTATCGCAAAGCATGTCTTTCTGAGCATCCCAAATATCACCTTGTGAACCCAAGAATGCGATACCTTCATCACCACCTGCAATCTCCGCATACCACCACTCAATAATCTCATAACCTGCTGCAACACTCATGATGGCAAACAGAGCAAAGAAACACGCGAACACTGGTTGAGCCAACTTCTTACGAATCAAATACTCAGCGAGCGGGTAAGCGTAAAGACCAATCGAAAAATGCGCCACGCGGTCGAAGTTATTACGTCCAGAACCAATCAGGTTATTAAACCAATCAAAGGGTACTTCAGCGAAGGTGTACTTAGCGCCAATTGTATGCAGAACTAACCAGATGAACATCAAAAGGTAAGCCGTCTTTGAAAAAGTGAGCTTGGTTGAGAGCCACCATATCCCGACAAGAATACCGAGTGCAGGAATGATCTCAGCAATCCAAACGGCTCGAGAAGAGGGCGCAAACGCTGAAAAAAGAAAGATAACAAGATAGACAGCAGTCAGTGAAAGTAGAGGTCTATTTTGAGCAAGTGGCGTAATTGTCATCATCAGATCCTATATAAGTTTCATGTATAGTTACACAATAATGAACAGTGTTCAATTGTGATTTTATCACCAAATTTGTTGAAAAGTAGCGTTATCGCCCAGTATCTAGACAAACGGTTGCGAGAGTTTCACAAAAGTTTGATTTACAACAAAGCGAACCATAAAATCCCTCTATCACTACATAACAAGAAAGAAAGTCATGAAACTGGAAACTGTCGATTATCTTGCTGACGACGCAGCAGAACAATTTGTTCGCTCTCTACGTGAAACTGGATTTGGCGTACTAAAAAATCACCCAATCCCGAAAGAGCTTGTTGAGTCAATTTACGAAAACTGGTACCAATTCTTCATTTCTGAAGAGAAAGAGAACTTCCACTTTAATGTTGAAACACAAGATGGATATTTTCCACCTTCAGTGTCGGAAGTTGCAAAGGGCCACACTGTAAAAGATATTAAAGAGTACTTTCACGTATACCCTTGGGGTCAGATTCCTGAACAGCTGAAAGAACAGATTCTGGATTACTACCAACGCGCTAATGCTTTTGCTCAAGAGCTATTAGGTTGGGTTGAAGCACACGCGCCTCAAGAAGTACAAGAGAAGTTCTCAATCGCACTTTCTGAAATGATTAATGGCAGCGAGCAAACTCTGCTTCGCGTACTTCATTACCCACCAATGCAGGGTGATGAAGAGCCAGGTGCAATCCGCGCTGCGGCACACGAAGACATCAACTTACTGACGGTTCTTCCTGCTGCAAGCGAGCCGGGCCTTCAAGTTAAAGCTCAAAATGACGAGTGGCTAGATGTTCCATGTGACTTCGGTAACATGATCATCAACATTGGTGACATGCTTCAAGAAGCATCTGGTGGTTACTTCCCATCGACAACTCACCGTGTAATCAACCCATCAGGTGAACGCCAAGAGAAGTCTCGTATCTCTTTGCCTCTATTCCTTCACCCGAAACCAGAAGTAGTGCTATCTGAAAAGTACACAGCAAACGAATACCTAATGGAACGTCTAAGAGAGCTTGGCGTTATCTAGTCAGTTCAATGCTTCGTCCCTAAAATTGGGATAGATGTGAAAGGTCAGCTAAGTCGCTGACCTTTTTTGTATCCGTACCAAAGAATTGCGGCTTTATTACTAGGGCGTGTTGATCTTTCGAGCTGATTTTTGCAGCGAGTTGCTGGGTATTTATACAAGGCAGAGGCATCGATGTGTAGCTAGCCTACATGAGAAGCCGATAACGTAGTAGAAATGACCAGCAAACGCTGCCCGAAGGGTTCGAGCTGGGCGCCCCCGCAAAAAGCGTTTTACTCTTTGTTGAGGGAGATTTGCTTAGAATGACTAGGCTACTTCTCCCTCGCCGCGATTAAAACGCTTTTATCTCGAACAAAATTTAACCGCGAAAGGTCAACACGCCCTAATGGTTGTATTCAACGAAATGGTACTCAGTTTTGACGATAAAAGGTGCCTTTAAGCCAAACGTTAGAAAGTTGTTTGTCCTTAAGCTCGACAAATCTTAGAAAATCGCTTTCAATTAAAGAAGATACGCAACGGATGCGAAACAGGTTACTTATAGTATCCATAGTTCTAGAAATCCATTAATTCAGAGAAGCTAACTGAGTCAACTATGTCGAATTATCAAGATGTGAGAGCAAACTTTCATTGCCATATGGAAAACCCATTGCTTTGGCCGATAATGGAAGTGCTTAAGCAAAAGCCAAGCGGATGGAAAGTACACACATTGGCAGCTCATCTGAACGATCTTGGGTTTGTGCCAGTGTTGGATGCTGTGCCTGAGAAAGAGTTGTTTAAAAAGAACTTCCTTATCATGAATGCGCTTTATCAGCTTCAAGAAACCTTACACCCAGATGGTTGGCTCCAAGTCCAAGCGATGGACATCGAATTGATGAATGGTCGTTATCACGGAAGCAGTCACAGCATCGATCATCAAGACCCACTTCGAGAATACTACATTAATTGGGTTAACTATGAAGCGGATGAAGGTGAAGTCAAAAGGCTGTTGAACGAATTTTGGACTCGGTATAGAAAGTATGTGGGTGGTGATGAACTCGATATGGATCGAAGTCGAGCATTGAACCTGTTTGAGTTACCTTTAGACTCGACACACCATGAAATTAGAAAACGTTGGCGACAACTGGCATTGAGATGGCATCCGGACAGAGACGAAGGCAACACCGCAAAATTTCAGACGCTCTGTGAAGCATGGCATGTATTAAGAAGCTCATAATCGACAGGCATTTTTAGCTGTCTAATTGCTTAGAACCCTAAAAACAGAAAGCCCCACATTGTGAGTGACACAAGTGGGGCTTTGTCGTTATTACGTTATGTTTTGGGTAACTACGTTATGTGCTGTAGCGACTTAAGTTATTGGTGTTAGGAGTGATCTTTGCTCTCGCCACTTTTATGTTCAAAGGCATAGTCGAGTACTTTACGGATATAAGGCGCACCGACTTTTGAACCGCCGTTACCGTGTTCAATGACCACAGTTGCGACATATTCAGGGTGTTCATACGGTGCGAAAGCCGTGTAAAGCGCATGGTCAAGCAAGTGTCTAGCGAGTTTCTTCGAGTTGTAGACCTGATCTTTCGCAAGATCAAAGACTTGTGCAGTTCCTGATTTTCCGCCGCTCGTATAGTCAGTTCCCTTAAATGCACGTCTGCCGCTGCCTCTACTTCCGTGGTTCACGAGTCGCATCGCGTTGATTGGTACATCCCAAATTCTATCCGGCACTTCGGTGATTGAGGGCATTGGCTCCGGTTCGACAAGTTGTTGTGTACTGAAATCTTCACCATGATCTAAGGTGGCTCTTAAGATATGAGGTGGCATCACCTTACCATGATTAACCAATACTGACGTTGCTTTAGCAAGTTGCATAGGTGTCGATGTCCAATAACCTTGGCCAATACCAATCGGAACTGTGTCACCCTGATACCAAGGGGTGCGATAACGCATCATCTTCCATTCTCGAGTCGGCATGTTGGCGGTACTTTCTTCATAGATATCAATGCCTGTCGGTTCACCAAATCCAAATCGGTTCATCCAACTTGAAATTCGGTCAATACCCAAATCGAAAGCGGTTTGATAGAAGAATGAATCTACCGACTCTTCAATGGCTTGAGTGACATCGACAGGTCCGTGACCCCAACGTTTCCAGTCACGCCACGATTTAGAGTTTCGTTTAGAGCCAGGAATTCTCCAAACGCCATGGTCGTTACGGATGGTATCTTCAGAGATGACATGTTCTTGCAGTCCTGCCACAGCCATAAATGGTTTAACGGTTGAGGCAGGAGGATAAACGCCTAGAGTGGTGCGGTTAACCAACGGGTGAGCCGGATCATTCAATAAACGTTGGTAGTTCTTACTCGAAATGCCGTCGACAAATAGGTTAGGGTCGTAACTCGGGCTTGATGCCATCGCCAACACGCTGTTGTCTTTCGGATCGAGAATAACCGCGCTTCCAGTTCGGTGATCAAGTTGCTCAAAGACGTATTTTTGCAGCTCAAGGTCAATATTTAACACGATATCTTTACCAGCTACTGGCGGCACGTACTCAATGGTTCGGACTATTCGCCCACGGCTGTTTACTTCGACTTCTTGATAACCTTTGGTGCCGTGCAGAATATCTTCGTAATAACGTTCAACACCCAGTTTTCCTATGATTGTTGTAGCTTGATAATTCGCTTCTATCCCTTGTTCTTCAAGCTTTCTGAGATCGCTATCATTGATGTGCGCCACGTAACCAAGAACATGGGTAAGCACCTCACCATTCGGGTAAAAACGCTTTAAGCTGGTATCGATAGATAAGCCGGGGAACTGGTACTGGTGCACGGAGAACTTGGCGATCTCTTCCTCCGTTAAGTTCTCTAGAATAGTCACAGATTTAAAACGGCGGGTGTTGTGATAGCGTTTTTTGAAACGAGCGATCTGCTCTGCATCACGGGGGACATATTTGTCTAGCTTGGTGAGCATTGCATCGACATCATCGGTTTGCTCAGGAATCATGGTTAGATCAAAGACAAGCTTGTTCTCTGCAAGCAACACGCCGTTACGGTCGTAAATAAGTCCACGAGTAGGGGCGATAGGTAATACTTTGATTCTGTTGCCATCGGCACGAGTTTGATAGCTTTTAAAATTTTCAACTTGAAGTCGGTATAGATTGCCGACTAAGACAAGAGTGAACATCAAGATCCCACAAAACGCGACGATTACGCGGTTTTTGAATAGGTTCACTTCGATTTTATGGTCACGCATCTTAACGCGTTTATGATTCATTGAAGCCTCAAGGGTCTGTTACATTTGGTTACACTTGTCGAATCGGGACTTTATCTGAATATCACTAGGGTTTTGTAAAAGCTGTGTCATGTTTTGAGGGATCGACAGCATTAGATGGCGGTAAACAGTGCCTTTAATTTTCTCATTACAAAAGATGATAAGTAATTGATGTAAAGATTGGTTTTATGAATTTATAAAGTTCAAGAGTTTTGACGACACTAGAGGTTAGGTCAAAAGAGGTTAGATAAATTTACGGCCCTCAGAATGAGAGCCGTAGAAGGTTAATTTGCTTATTTAGTGGCTTAGAAGCTTTAGTAAATTAGAAGATTAAAACTTCAAAAACCTAGAAGCACAATAAATCCGATATTTAACGAAATCAGTTCGAAGGCTTGAACTGAGATTTACGCATACGGTTCAGAGCAGCCATCACATCTAACGTTCTTGGTTTCGCTAGGTCACCGTAGTTAGGCATGTTAGCGTGCCATTCGTTTTCTAAAATAGCGTTAAACTCTTTAGCAGGGTTGTTTGACCAACCTGGAGTTTGTGCGAATTGGAACCAAGCCCAACCGATCGCATTCACTTCAGACGGTGATTCTAATTGCTCAAGCGCAGAAAGGTCTGCAAACTCTTTACCAAAACGCAGTGACTCTTTGCCTTTAGCATTAACACGGAATTTACCGTCAGTCAGAATGTTCATCAGTGAAGCACGGTTCAATGAACGCGGTACAAACGTTTCTAAAGCAGTTTCACATTCGTTAGTACGCTGAGTAGGGTGCTGAGCAATCACGTCTTTTGCTTTTTCAGTCACATCTACCGCTTGGTAGTCGTGCATTTGAATCACAGTGTTCGCGACATCTAGGTAATCACCAGAGCCACCCATTACAACAATGGTAGAGATATCCATCTCTTCACGAAGCTGACCAATGCGGTCGACAAGTGGTGTGATTGGCTCATCGCCTTTTGACACTAGCGCTTGCATACGCTCGTCACGAATCATGAAGTTAGTCGCTGACGTATCTTCATCGATAAGTAGAGTTTGAACGCCGGCTTCAATCGATTCTTGTAACCAAGCCGCTTGAGACGTAGAACCTGACGCATCTTGTGTGCTGAAGTCAGATGTGTCTTTCTGCATTGGTAAATGGTTGATGTAGTTTGACAGGTTCAAGCTGTGCACACATCGACCATCTTCAGCGCGGATCTTCATCGTATCAATCGCAGTTACAATGCCTTCGCGACCGTCACCAGGAATATGGTTGTAGATAGAACGTTCAACGGCGTTCAACAGTGTCGATTTACCATGGAAACCACCACCAACGATCAGCGTAATGCCTTTTGGAATGCCTAGGCCGGTCACGTCACCTTGGTTTGGAGTATTTAACGTAACACTCAATGATTCTGGAGCCGCGAAAGGTACCGCATCTTTCATTGGAAGGTCGCAGTTACCCGCGATACGAGGTAACACACTGCCGTTTGCAACGAAAGCGGCTAGGTTGTTTTCATCCAATTGAGCACGCAGCGCTTCTTGGTCTTCAACGGCTTCACAATGTTTGATCATTGCATCGATGTTTAACTCACGCTCAAGCGTCGCGCGACGAATAAACTTCGGTAAGTAGAAAGTGATGATGTTGTTCGCTTTCTTAGCAAGAATGCTACGACCATCAGCTGGTAAATTAATACGGAAACGAATTTCGATGCCGTGGTCTGTGAATACAACAGCTGTGTTGTCTAATACGGTTTGACCCGTCAGCGCGATAGAAACGGTCGACTCTTGTTTCGCGAACTCAGAGAAGCTACGTGCGATAAAGTCACGAGCGGCAACTTGGTATTCGTAAGTTTTTTCTTTCAGCCAATCTAACCCGGTCAAAGACCACGCGCGCGTTGCACGAAAACGAGAAGCTGACGCGTATGGGTCACCTTGGATGTGGTCTATGTGTAATTCAAAATCAGCAAAGTCGTATTGACCTTTAATTTGTTGATATGCACGGTAGTTTTGTTTTTCGAGCTTTTTAAGCTTTGCAGTCAACTGATCCATAACGAGGAATGCCTATATAAGGGGAAAGATAAAAACAGAAAGGCGGCGATTATAAAAATCACCACCTTTAGAGTAAAGAGAAAGTAGGCCTAAATCCAAAACTAACTGCTCTTTTTCGCTTTAAGCGTAACGAGTTGTCCCCAAATAGTTTTGATTGATTAAGCTGTGTTCGAATTCTTGGCTCGGCATTGGTCTTCCGTAAAGGTAACCTTGGCCCACATCGCAGCCTTCGTTAATAATAAATTGCTCCTGAACCTCCGTTTCTATGCCTTCAATCGTCACTTTTAAGTCGAGCTTTTTGGCAATTTGGACAATAGAACGAACAATTTCCGAGTCTTCGTGTGAGTTGAGCATTTGGTCGATAAAGCTCTTATCAATCTTAATGGTGTCGAATGGGAACTTCTTCAGATAACTGAAGGAGGCGTAGCCCGTACCGAAGTCATCTAGTGACAATGTAACGCCAATATCGTGCAAAGATCCCAAGGTATTCTTGGCAACCACTTCATCTGCTATCAGTCCACTCTCCGTAACTTCAAGTTCTAAGAAACGAGGCTCTAAATGATAGGTTTCGAGTAGGTGAACCACTTGTTCCGCAAAGTGTACGTTCTTGAGTTGAATTGCAGACACATTCACAGCCATCTTGAAATCTTCAACGTATTCGGACCACTCTTTGGCTTTTTCAATCGCATTGCGTAAAACAAAGCTGCCCACTTCGAAAATCAAACCGTTTTGTTCAGCCATGTGGATCAGGGTTTCGTTAGAGATATCACCCAAAACAGGATGTCGCCAACGAAGCAAAGCTTCAGCACCGACCCAGCGATGCGTCAACGGGCTAACTTTGGGTTGAAAGTAGAGCATAAGGTCATCATTACGAACGGCTTGAAGCAAATAGCCTTCGATCTTATTAATGTGAGTTTGTTCTTCGGTATGGGATTGAGAGTAGTAAGCGAACTTTTGTCCTGAATCTTTGCAGGCTAACATCGCTTCAGAAGATTTCTGCAGAATGCTTTCCGCGTCATCTTCGTCGTTCGTAATTGCAATCCCAATAAACGCGTGCAAATGCACTTTGTCACTTTCGATGTCGAATTCTGAATGACCAACTTTAACGAGCGTCTGGCAAAGTTCTTCAAGGCGATGGTGTAAATCTTTAACGCTAAACGCCAATACGAGGTCAACCGAAGTAGGGCGTGCAGTTAATACATCGATATCAGAAATACAGTCGATGCGTTTTCGGTATTCAACAAGCACTTGGTCTAACGCGTTATAGCCGTAGCGTGCTTGTATGCGTCTACCGTTGGTAAAACCAATATGAACGACTGCAAATGAGCTGTCTGTCAGCCTTCTCTGTGACAGTAGCTTGTGGTTTAAGCGAGATTCAAATGCGTTTCGGTTTAAAAAGCCGGTGCCGAGGTCGTGATTCTTTTGGAAGTTAATCTTCTGTTCAGCCGCTTTTCGTTTATCAATTTCTTGATTCAACGAGTAATTAAGGCTCGCGAGATCTTTAGTGCGATTGTAAACGCGGTTTTTTAGGTCGCGATTCATTTGGGTAAGCTTGGCGTGTTGGAATAGGGTTTTAAGCTGAGATTCAATCGAAGTCCGAAAGCTCTCTAACAGTTTGATATAAGTAGGGGTGTAGTGATTCTCTTTCGAGTCCAAGATACAAATGGTGCCAAACAGTTCACCGTTAGGCCAAAGTAATGGAATACCACAATAGGAGACTAAGCCGAGTTTGATGTCTGGGTTGTTGTCCCACTTAGGATCGGCAAGCGCGTTAGGCACAAGAAGCTGTCGTTGAGTTTCCATCACTGTTTCGCAGTACAGCCCATTCCCCAGCGTTTCAGAATCACCTTTGTTGTATGGGTTGTTCTCGCTACGACTGGTTGAAAAAACTTCAATGTAATTGGCGTGAACACGCATGATTAGTGCTGCGGGCACTTGAGTAATTTGAGCTAAGAGGTCGACAATATTCTGCCAACCGTGCTCCATATCGTCTGGGATATCTAAATCGAGAGTTTTTATTTTCTTCATATGACTCCGAGTCAATTATGCTAAATGCATCAACACATCCTGTGTTAATTATGATGAACCAAAGAAAACTGTGAATCTTACGTTAACTAAGTATAAGAAATGTTGCACGAAAAAACCTCCGCAATTATGCAGAGGTTTTCAAATGTGAATCCGGGTCTCAGTAATGAGATAATTTTAGATTAAGGCTTTAACTTTATAAAATCTTCTGTATTAAGTTTCTGGCTATAATCTACCGATGGTTGAGCAAACCCATTTAATTGTAGAAATTCTTCTTTAAACCCTTGGTAATCCCCTAAGGTTTGGAAGTTATTTTCGTCCATCTTTTCTAGCAGTTCAGTTACGTGCGCTTGGGTTTCTGGGTCTAATTCCCAATCATCCATACGGATCAATCGCTCACCATCAAGTGGTACTTTGGATTGACCATAAAGTTTACTGCCAAACAGACGCTGCATTTGTTGGATACAACCTTCGTGGGTCTCTTTCTCTTTCATCACCTTATACAAAGCAAGTAAGTAAGGGCTTAATCCAGGGATGAAAACGCTCGCTTTAGTGACTAGGGCTTTACATACCGCCGCGTAAGCGTTGCCATCAAAGTTAGCTAACTCTAGATTAAGAGCGTGGCTGGTTTGGTGAAGGTCGATCTTAGCGCGTCCCAATGTACCGTCTAAATAGATAGGATGTGTGACTTCTGGACCCACATAAGAAAACGCGATTGTCTTACAACCCGGAGCAATAGATTCTGCGTTGATGAGCTCATCTATCCATTGTTCCCAATCTTCGCCTCCCATCACTTTGAGTGTGCTTTCGGCTTCTTCTTCTGTTGCAGCGTCGAGCGTGTTGGTCACCCAGTCGTCGTGCTCAAGGGAAATCGTCGCGCCAGTAACGCTTTCGCCAATCGGTTTAATAGCTGAGCGCCAAAATTCATCGGAGTCTGGTTTTGGTCTCACACCTGCGGCTAAGCTGTAAATGATCAGATCGACTTCACCTTCGAAGTAGGTTTCAATGGCTTCGACAACTTGTGAGCGTGTTTCTTGCGAAAATGCGTCGCCAACGATGTTGATAGCAGTGCGTTGCTCTCGTTCGGCTTCTTTCTTGAAGTAGATGTTGTTGTACCAACCGGCACTACCGAGGGATTTTTCGTTGGGACCGCGTTCGAATGAGACGCCGATGGTGTCAGCTTTTGCACCGCCAAAGGTAAGGGCGATACGAGCGGCAAGGCCGAATCCAGAGGAAGCGCCGATGATCAGTACTCGTTTAGGGCCATCTTTGATTTGCGGCGCACTCTTAACAAACTTGATTTGTTGCTTTACGGCTTCTTGACAGCCAAGAGGGTGAGCGCTTTTGGCTACCACACCCTTGATAACAGGTTCGATCAGCATAAATAACCTTACAGTTAACGGTGATATGCACTCAGGCTAACGTAAAGCTGTGTAAAATTTATTGAGCTAGACCATTAAAACTTAAAGATACTGATATAATTCTTCGGCGACGAATTCAGCAATCCAAGGTTGAGCTTCTGGTTTTGGATGCAGTCCATCGTTCATCATCCACTCAGGTTTGAGGATGATATGCTCTAGGAAAAACGGCAAAAGTGGCACGTTTTGTTGATCAGCAAGCGCTGCAAAAACGTATTCAAACTGCTGGTTGTAACGCTTTCCGTAATTTGGTGGGATTTTAATCTGCATCATTATAGGTTTGGCGCCCGCAGCTTTTATCTGCTCAATGATCTGCTCAAGATTTGCAGACATCAGCTTAGGTGGGAAACCACGAAGTCCATCATTCGCACCAAGTTCGATAAGAACGGTGTCTGGAGCATGTTCTTCAAGCAATTGTGGTAGGCGGGCTAAACCATTGCCCGTTGTATCACCAGAAATACTCCCGTTAACCACGGTAACCGCTTTATCATGTTTTGCTAGCGCGTCTGGCAACAAACTTGGCCAACTCTGTTTGATATCCATGTTGTAACCAGCACTCAAACTATCGCCAAGTACCAATAACTTTGAATCTTGAGCTGACGCAGAGCCTTGAGCTAAAGAAGCGGTTGAAAATAAAATAAAAAATAAAAAGGAAATTAGTCGAGTCATGCATACATCCATCATTAAAGCAGAAGCTGTTTCCAAGACAGTGTCTACTAATCAAGAACATTTAACAATCCTAGAGCACGTTGATATCGATATTCGTGAAGGCGAAACGGTCGCGATCGTAGGCACGTCTGGTGCGGGTAAATCGACCCTAATGACGCTGTTAGCTGGTCTTGATGTACCAACGAAAGGCGAAATCAGTTTATTAGGACAGCCACTTTCACAGCTTGATGACGAGGCAAGAGCGAAGATCCGCAGTGAATCGGTAGGGTTTGTATTTCAAAGCTTCTTGTTAATTCCAAGTCTTTCAGCGCTACAAAATGTCACGTTACCTTGTTTGTTAAAGGGAGAAGACGAAGACATCGAACGCGCGACTGCTCTGCTTGAATCAGTAGGCTTGAAAGACAGGCTTGATCACTTACCGTCGCAGCTATCTGGTGGTGAACAACAAAGGGTCGCGTTGGCGCGCGCATTTATGATTAAGCCAAAAATTCTTTTTGCCGATGAACCCACAGGCAACCTAGACCAACAAACGGCAGCCAAAATTGTTGAGTTGTTGTTTGAATTGAACTCATCCCACGGCACAACTTTAGTTTTGGTGACACACGATCCTAAGCTTGCACAACGTTGCCAAAGAACACTCAAGATGCATGTCGGTCAGATAGAGGAAGTCTAAATTGAATTCATCAAACGGACTGAATAAACGCCTGTTTTCATGGAGTATCGAAGAGATTCGACACGGCCAGTTGTGGCCAGTTTCAATCGCTTTAACGCTTATTATTGCTTGTGTATTTGCATTGTCGGCGTTGGCCGAACGTATGGAGCAGGTAATTGTTAAACAGGGCAAAGATGCGCTTACTGCTGATAGCGTGTTTATCTCAGCAAACCCAATTCCGCAATCCTTGTTAGACCTCACTCAAGTTGAACAATTAGAAAGATCTCAGTTGACTCGTTTTTCAACCATGGCATTCAGTGATAACTCAATGCAGTTAGTGACGGTAAAAGCAGTTGAAAGTAATTACCCATTACGCGGTGAAATGATCTTAGAGGGCGCTGATAAAGCATCAAGTAACCATGTTGAGCCGGGTGAACTTTGGCTAGACGAGCGTATATTTGCACAGTTAGAGGTTGAAATTGGTGACAATGTCACTATTGGTGATGCCGATTTAGCGATAACTGGACGAATCACTCAAGAACCAGGCTTAAGCTTTAACCCATTCCAACAAATGCCAGCCGTTCTGATTCATACAAGCGATATTGATGCCACGGGAGCGATTCAACCGGGCAGTCGTGTTAGTTTTAGGCTGTTTCTCAACGGTGATGATACAAAACTGCAAGCCGCGCAAGACAGCGTAGAATTAACACCAAGCGATCGCTGGCGTACTCAAGATTCTGCGAGCCGTACTAACGACATGTTCGAAAGCACGACTCAATATCTTTCGTTAACCGTTGCTATTGTTGTGATCATGGCTGCGACCACTTTGGTACTCACTTGCCAACATTATGTTGCGAGTCGCCGTAAAACCATCGCGATGCTTAAGAGTTTGGGTGCAAGCAAGCAGTGGATCGTTAAATGGTTGTCTGTACAGGTATCTTTATTAGTGGTTATCGGTGCAGTACTGGGAATAACTATCGGTATCGGCTTAGAGTTTTTGCTTCGTATACCTCTGGGTGACTTATTACCAACGCCACTTCCTAGCTATGGTATTGAACCTGCAATCTTGGCGATTTTATCAAGCATCCTAATTGGTGTTCCTGCTCTTGGTATCCCGTTAATTGGCTTGGTCAACACCTCGGCAATCAGCGTTATCCAATCAAGTCACCAGTCCAATGAAAGCTACAAGAAATATTTGTTGTTACTGGTACCGATTATTCCAATGATGCTGATGTATGGCGACAATCTATTGGTATGGATAGTTTTAGCGGGTATCGCTTGCCTGTTCTTAGTGCTTGCGGTCGTCAGTACGCTTGTTCTGCGTTTAGTTAGTAAGTTGCCGACATCGACATCGATGCGTTTGGCATTGAGTCGAATTAATCGCACACCTTTAGCAACTGGGATTCAATTTGGCTCTTTAGCGCTTTCACTGATGTTGCTGTCTATCATCTGGTTGGTAAGAAGTGATTTACTGTCAGATTGGCAACAAACCTTACCCGAGAACGCACCGAATGCGTTTGCACTTAACATTGCAAGCTATGAGAAAGACAGTTATCTCGAGACGATTGATGCAAACGAAGTAGAGCGTACTCAAGCGTTTCCAATTATCCGAGGACGACTGACGACGATAAACGGTGTTGAAGCGTCGGAATACAGCGATACCTCAGGCGAAACAGACGCACTAAGTCGAGAGATCAACTTCACTTGGGGAGATAGCTTACCCGAGTACAATGAAGTGTTAGAAGGTAACTGGACGCAAGAGCATGGCGTATCTGTGGAATCGGATGTCGCGGAGCAACTGGATCTAAAGATTGGCGATGAGCTGTCATTCACAATCAACAGCCAGAATGTTTCTGCCAAGGTGAATAGCATCCGCAAAGTCGAGTGGCGAGAAATGAAGCCGAACTTCTACTTCATTTTTACTCCAGATGTCTTGAGTTCAATCCCTTCTACTTGGCTAGTGAGCTTCAGATTAGAAGAACAACACAATCAGATGCTCAACGAACTCTCTCGAAATCATCCAACCGTGAGTTTGATGGATATTCGTAAGATGGGTAGCAAGATCCAAGAGTTGCTTAAGCAGATTGTTTGGTCGATTACCGTACTTGCGGCGTTAGGTGTGGTGGCGGGGCTGTTGCTTATCTTCACTCTATTGCGATTGAGCTTATCTCAAAGACAACAAGAGATACGCTTGTATCGAACATTAGGCGCGAGTAAGAAGCGAATTCTCAATACTATTTGGTGTGAGTACGGTTTAATGGCGTTAGTCGCAGGCTCAATTGCAGCCCTTGGTTCTGAGCTCAGCGTGGCAGGAATGATGAACTTTGGTTTTGAGTTACAACCTTCACTTCACCCGATGTTGTGGATAGCGCTACCGGTGCTAACGTTCATCACATTAGCCGCGGTAGTGAATAGCTTAATCAAACGTTTGTTGGCACCAGTAAACAAGGATTTTGGCTAGTCGTTAGCGAGATCTAGCCAAGCGCTTAAAACGGTCTAAAAGTGAGATTATTTATACTTAGTCATGCACTATTTATAATACGTCGCTTTAGACCGTTTTTTATTTAACCAACCGGTAGCATAAGTAAAAAATATCGCACCTTAGATTCCACTGTTTTTAGCATTTTTTAAAACTAATTACCCAATAATGCCGATTTAATGAACAGCGGTTAGTCCCTGTAAACAAAGGGTTTGCGCAACTTAGCAAGAACGTTATCAACAGTTATCCACAAAAACGGTGGATAACTTTAGGGATAAGTTAACCGCTATGTTTTAAGAGTACTGAGGCAGCCTTTATGTGGCGTCACTTAGGACAAATTTGACTGTTAGAATAACCTTTAAAACCCTATCTGGAGTTATTGAGTCAAGAGATTATTTATGTTTTTTACATAGATATTAAATCCCGCCTATCTAAGACCTTGATAAAAATGTGTTTTAATTCATCGCAGAACAAAAGTAGAATAGAGGCAGTTAATCTTATTCTACAGAACACGATGAACCACAACAAAACGGATACAAATCAACCTTCTATTGCCATTGTTGGTGGTGGTATTGCCGGAACAACGAGCGCGATTCACTTTAGTGAGTTGGGTTTTAAGGTCACTATCTTAGAAAAAGGGCCGAGTTTGGTTAATGGTCCACCAATTTGCCACCTGCACGCTGGCGGCAATTTGTATCGAGATATTTCTGTAGAGCAGTGTCTTCAATTGCTCACACAGTCAATTGATACCGTCCGCTTATTCCCTCATACGATCAATATTCGTCCGACAATCATCGCCGTTCCGCACAGTGATGGTGGAGAGCCGTTGGATCTGCTTCCTCGTCTCAAGATAATCAAAAGCGCTTATGCCGATCTTGTTAAACAAGATAAAAGCAACCAAGTGCTCGGTGATCCGGAAGAGTATTATAAGCTGTACAGCAAAGAAGATTTATTAGCACTTTCTGCGAAAACACAGCCTCTGAAACCAACATCGCTTGATGATTGGTGTATTCCTTTCGCCAAGCATACGGATTTAGAGACCCTAAAGTATCCTGTTGCGATGGTCCAAGAGTATGGCTGGAGCGTATTCCGACTTTCTGCGACCGCTCAACTCTCTTTGGGGCAACAAGCTAACTGTACTGTGTTAACCAACAGCCGATTACAATCTGTTGAGTCGACAGGTCAAGGTTGGTCTTTGACTTATACCGATGCCGAAAACCAAAGCTGCCAACTAACGACCGATTACTTGATTAATGCGAGTGGGTTTGAAACGGGTATCGTAGATGACTTTGTTGGCTCTAAGCAGCAAAGACTTGTTGAGTTTAAAGCTGCATACGTTACAGAGTGGCCATATTCGCAAGAATGTAAGGAAGAGTGGCCAGAAGTTATCTTCCATGGCCCGAGAGGCACACCGCAAGGCATGGCGCAATTAACGCCGTATGCTGATGGTGTGTTCCAACTTCACGGCATGACAGAAGGGATTACTCTGTTTGAGGGTGGGCTTGTTTCATCGTCAACAGACTCGTCACAGCCACAGTTGCCTTCGAAGCTGCTTAAGAAAATCGTATCGGGTTGGAGTGAAGATCAGCTTGAATTAAGAACTCGCGCGGCAATAACGCATATGTCTCAGTTCATCCCAAGTTTCAGTTCTGCATTGGTCGGTGGTAAACCTTTGTTTGGTGCACAACAGATTCCGGGAACCGATCCAAGCTTAAGAGCTTCAGACGTTTCATTCTGTGGGGATCGCTATGCTCGACTTGAAGTAGTAAAAGCTTCTTCAACATTAGAAGCGGCACAAAAGGTCGCTGAGCAATGGTTTGATGTATCAGAGGCGGCATCTATTGAAGACACACACTCAGTGACAATGTCACTTAATCTAAATGATATTGAAAACAGAGCGATAGATTTGACACAAGAACGTGGATACCCAGAAGCGCTTGCCAAGGTGTCAGGTCTAGATCACGCTTAATAGCCTATAATTAGTCTATCATCATCGACTGCGTTTAATTTCTTCAATTCGGCTTACTGTAATAGGTAAGCCGAATCTTCATTTCAACATCTGCTTAGATACCGAACCTCATCTAAATGACATCTTCCTAGTTGATTATTCTCAGCTACATAGCATTTAGCACATAACACATCGCAAAAACTAATAGCCGAAAAACTGAGCCCATTGGCACCAAACATCTTGTAAGCCCAAGCGATCGCCCTTGCTGAACGATATCGCATGTCCAGGTTTTGCTTGCGCCAAGCGTGGTAAATCGATTCTGGCGACACATCCTATCTTCGGATAACCACCTATGGTCTGTCTATCATTAAGCAGCACGATAGGTTGTCCATCTTGTGGAATTTGAATCGCACCTAAGGCAATGCCTTCTGACAATAGCGAAATGTCAGGCGAGTCGACGGGTTCGCCACTGAGTCGATAACCCATCCGATTTGAGTTTTGGTCAACGTGATACTGCGCGTTATACAAAGTCTCTTTTGCTGACTCGGAGAATAGCTCGCTTTGATAGCCTTCAATCACTCGTAGGTTCACGGGTAGATTGTAATCAGGCGTGTATCGGAAGGTAACACTTACCGCTTTAAATGAATGTGATAGTTGGTGCTGGGTAAAAGCTATTTGTTGCCCTTGTTGGCATGGCTCTCCATCTTGCGTTAATCCACCAATCTTTTCACGAGTGACTGTAGAGCAGCTATCAAGAGTTGATGGAACATCGAAACCGCCCTTAATGGCTAAATACGCCCTTAGACCATTTTTAGGCAAACCAAATGAGAGAACTTGCCCCTTAAAAGCTTGAAAAGTGCTCCAGTTAGCCTGTGGTTTACCATCGAGTTTCGCTTGTAAATCACCCCCGCATAGTGCCATCTCGCAATCAAAATCGATTCTCAACGCACATTGCCCAAGCGTGATTTCCAACGCCGCTTGGTTGACTGGGTTGCCCAATAGATGGTTAGCCCAGCTATAAGAGTAGTCATCAACCGGTCCACCTTGCGTTAATCCAAGATGAGCAACACCAAATCGCCCAAAGTCTTGAATCAAACTCAACGGGCCGGGCTTAATCACTGTCAGTGTTGGTTTAGTTTTTGTCTTAGCCATTTACGATGCCTCCACCCAACTCTACAAATTCTTTTTTTGAAATCGCTATGAAACGGACGGTATCACCAACATTAAGCAGAGACAGTGGTCTTTGCGTGATATCGGCGTTCTTCAACTGGCTATGATCGAACAACGGAAGTGGGCAATTGCCAATAATATTCCAACCGCCCGGTGAATCCGAAGGGTACACAGCTGTTTTCGTATCCGCGATGGCGATACTGCCTTTGGGCACAATTAAGCGGGGTGTGGAGTGACGGGGCAAGGCAAGCTCATTAACCACATCCGACATAAAGGCAAAGCCAGGCGTAAACCCAATCGCACTGACGCTGTATGTCTGTGAGGTGTGATGTTGAATTATCTGGTCGAGCGACAGGCCTTTGTTTTGATATCGGTCTAAATCGAGCGCCGTTTCTGGTGAGTAATAGGCAGGAAGCTCAATCGTATCGCGAGTTTTACTAACACTAGAAAAGGACGACAGAGCATGACTCATCAAATTATTGAGCTGTTCAATGAGCTGCTGTTCTGATATTCGATAAGGGAGGTAGTCGACCAATATTGTTTGGTAAGCCGGCGTCACATTCATCAACACCGATGCCAAATTTTGGCGAATGGCATCGGAAAAGTGAGCCATGTACTGCGCATATTCGGCGCTAGATTGATTATTTGAAGGCGATAGCGTCAAGGTGACTAAAACGCTGCATTCCGCGACTGGCGCTATATTGAATTCAATCTGATTCGTCGTCATTTCGTTTCCATACGTTTGTTATTTTGCCTTTTATTAGCTTACTTGGCGCGTCTCACTTCCGTGTCCAAGCCAATACAAGTCAATTAGATCTCACGAGCGATTAGACCATGCGTCATACCAATCACACGCTTCATACTAATTAAAAGCGTTGAGGTCTTGTCTGATTTTTCTAATTAATGCGATGGATTGAGGGTTATCACCATGAACACAGATAGTATCGGCTTCAATAGGCAGTCTTTCGCCCTCTAAAGTCGTAACCGAGCCATAGTTAATGATTTGCATAACTTGGTTATAGATATCGTCTTGATTGACGTAAACCGAGCCTTTTTGAGTACGTGGCGCTAATTGTCCGTTATTTAAATAAGCACGGTCGGCAAACGCTTCAAACAAGAGAGGCAAGTCATGATCGTCAGCAATATCCAAATACTGTTGATTGTCTGATGAAGAGAGAATCATTAAGGGGATGTTAAATTCAGCGACGGCTTGGGCTACCGCATTAAACACATCAATGTTCGCCATCATATCGTTGTAAAGGGCGCCATGAGGTTTCACATAGCCAACAGATGCATGGTGATATCGGCAAAGGGCTTGTAGTGCACCGACTTGATAACAAACTAGTTCACTGATCTCGTCCATAGTATGAGGAATAGAACGGCGACCAAACCCAACCAAATCTTGATAACCAGGGTGAGCACCAATTTGGGTGTGATAGTGCTGCGCCAGTTTTATGGTTTTGGACATAACGTGCGGATCAGACGCGTGAAAGCCACAAGCGATGTTTGCCATATCGACCCATTCCATGACCGACTCGTCATCGCCCATCTTCCAATTGCCGAAACTTTCTCCCATGTCGCAATTAAGCAAAATCTTCGTTGTCACGTGGTGCTAATCCTTTACGTTTAGGTAAGTAATGACGGTCTTATAAATACCATAAATAAACAGTGACCTAACTCAAACTTTCGACACCGTAGATTTACCAGTATGGTATTTTGTATATAGTTGAACTATTGATTAAAGGATTAATATCTATCTGTATATTAGGTGAGCACATGATATCCCGCCAGGTTTGCTTAGGACTAGCATTAACGACACCTGTTTTTGTAGCTGCTCAAGAAAACTCTTTAGACCAACTCATGTCGATGAGCCTTGAAGAGTTGTCTATGTTAGATGTTGAAATGGAAACGGCTTCGAAAGTGACACAAAAACTTACCGAGATTTGTGTCAACCAAGAGTCCGTATATGTGAGGATCTCTCATGAATTCTAAGTGGCTCAAGTACCGTATTAAGCTCGGTTTTACGAAACTCAGCCTTGCCACTATAGCTATGTTTATTGTGCCTTTGAATACATCGGCGGCTAGTTTCAAACCTTATGAAGTGAAAGCGGTGTACCTTTTTAGAATTGCGAATTTTATACGTTGGAATGATGAAAGCTCAATGAACGCTGTGAACTTTTGTGTGATTGGCGATGAAAAGGTAAGCCAAGTGCTAACGTCAATTACCGAGGGGAAATCTATTCGTTCGCTCGCTATCCGAGTTCAACAGTCGATTACTTCTAAGTGTGATATTACGTATTTGTCTGACCGTAAAAATGACCAATTTCTTAGTCAAGAGCACTCGCCACATACTGTGACAATCAGTGATATCCCTAACTTTACGGACTTAGGTGGAATCATTGAACTCACGCACATCGATAATAAGCTCAAACCTAAGATCAATCTAGAGAACGCAAGGCGCGGTGACTACGTCATTGGCTCGAACCTGTTACGAATCGCTATAGTGGAGGGCCAATAATGTTGTCTTTCATTAATAACATATCGATTAAAAACAAGCTGATATTACCCATTATCATCTTCATCGCAGTCACTTTTGTAACGATCCAATCGGTAAATTACACTGTCACGTTTGAGAGAGAGAAAGAGAGTCTTATTCAGCGTGTTAAAGTGCTAGCACAAGGTGTTGCTTATAACTTGCAAGCCGCGATTTTATTTGAAGACAAGTCATCGGCTCAGGAAATATTGTCAGCTTTCGTCGCAGATAAAGATATTGTTAGAGTGAAGCTCTATGACATCAACGAACAGCTTTTTGCCAGCTATCAGGTGAGCAACACTCTGGTTCCAAGGCCAAACGCAGAAGAATTAGACGATATCGCCGATCATCAATTTGCCATCTCTGAGCATTTCATCTTCTTGCTCGTTCCAGTGACACTGGATGGCGCAGTGATCGCGAACTTGAGAGTAACAATATCGAAAGAGACGTTTAATTCGATCTTAACGAATATTTTCAAGGTTGCGGTCGTCTACCTGTTGTTTCTGGTGATGTTAGGCGGAGTAGTGGTCAAATTGGTGCAACGCTTGATTATCGAACCGATGTTTGACCTCAATGAGGCGATGCAAGCCTTTGTTGAGCGTCGTTCGAAGCAGCCTAAATTAGTCGTAACGAACCGCGATGAAATCGGCGATCTGGTTCGAGCTTTCAATACCATGTTAGAAAGGCTTCAACATCGCGATAACCAAATCAATTTTACGTTAGACAAGTTACAAGAAGAAAAATCATTCGCAAATGAGGTCATTGAAACCGTTCAGCACTCTTTGTTGGTGGTGGATGAAAAAGGGCTCATTCTTCATGCGAACGCAGCTACTCGGGATATTTTTAAATGCTCGGAAGCCTTTCTTGAGAATTTGTTGATCCAAGAGTTGATCGCGACCAAGCAAACGGGTTACTTACAAGATGTTATTGATGCCAATATTGAACTTAATGACGAATTGCTGGAAACCACCGATCTCTTTCAATCAAAACGCTGGCTTCGTGTGAGCAGTCGTTCTTTGACAAAACATGGTCGTATTCTTTATGCAATCCAAGATGTCACCGACATAGAAACGGCCATGAGTCGCCAACGTATTGCTGCGGGTGTTTTCGAAAACAGTAAAGACGGCTTGATCGTGCTCAACTCATCCAATGTGATAACCATGGTTAACCCGGCGATCACACAACTTCTCGGTTATCACTCTGATCTGCTGGTGGGCAAAACACCATTTGAAGTATTTTCGTGGCAGCAATTTTCATCATTGATGCCGACAATTCGCAGTTCGTTAGACAACTATGGTCAATGGCAAGGCGAAGTGTGGGAGAAAAGCGCGTCCGGCACGTTAGTTCCAATGTTTGTCAAAGTGAATCGAATTGCCTCAGACAACGAGAAAGACGAGTTTGATATGGTATTAACGCTGTCTGATTTATCCAACGTTAAAGAGATGGAAAGACTCGAACACTTGGCTCATCACGATGCATTAACCGGGTTAGCGAATAGAGCGCAGCTGTATAAGGTTATGGATGATATTGTCACGTCGAGCCACTATTCAAATCAGCATTTTGCGGTTATTTACTTGGATTTGGATGGCTTCAAAGAAGTGAATGACAACTATGGTCACGATGCGGGTGACGAAATCCTTAAAGAAGTGTCAAACCGGTTATTATCTCAGGTAAGAGCGGGGGATTTGGTTGCACGTTTGTCGGGTGATGAATTTGTTCTTATTATTAAACAGACAAACAAAGTCTTATTAGCGAAGTTAGCCGAGCGATTGTTGGATCTGATCGGGCAAGAAGTGAATTATAAACAGCGTTCACTTCATGTTGGGGCGAGCTTAGGTATCAATTTAGTTGATGGCTCAGAGCGTGATATTGACGTGATTCTAAAGGTTGCTGATGAGGCTATGTACCAAGCGAAACGCAAAGGAAAAGGTCAGTTTGTGTTCGCTCGTGAGGGTAAATAGGCACCGGTGTTTGTGAGCTCACCCTAAGTTGTTGTATCATAAGTGATAGGTTGAATATTTTTAATTAAAAGGTCTGCTAAGCATGAATGTTTTAGTTACAGGTGGCATGGGTTACATTGGTAGCCATACAAGTATCCAGATGATCAACGCAGGTATGACACCTGTACTTTTTGATAGCTTGTACAACAGCAAACCAAGCGTTCTAGAGCGCATCGAAAAAGTCTCGGGCGTTCGTCCCAACTTCATTGAAGGTGACGTTCGTGATAAAGCGCTTTTGACTGAAACTATGAAGCAACACAACATCGAAGCGGTTATCCATTTTGCTGGTCTGAAAGCCGTCGGAGAGTCTGTGGAAAAGCCTCTTGAATACTACGACAACAACGTAAACGGCACTTTAGTTCTTGTTGATGCAATGCGTGATGCGGGTGTAAAAACCTTGGTATTTAGCTCTTCAGCAACGGTATACGGTGATCCTGCAAGTGTGCCAATTACTGAAGACTTCCCAACAAGCGCTACCAACCCATATGGTCGTAGTAAACTAATGGTTGAAGAGTGTTTAACCGATTTCCAAAAAGCCAATCCTGATTGGAGCATTACACTGCTGCGTTACTTTAACCCTGTAGGTTCACATCCAAGTGGTGAGCTAGGTGAAGACCCGCAAGGTATCCCAAATAACCTAATGCCATTTGTCTCTCAAGTAGCAGTGGGCCGCCGTGAATTCCTATCTGTATTTGGTAGCGATTATCCAACAAAAGACGGGACTGGCGTTCGCGATTACATCCACGTAATGGATCTGTCTGATGGCCACATCGCAGCGCTTGAGAAAGTAGGGTGCAAAGACGGTCTTCATATCTACAACCTTGGTACGGGTAACGGTTCAAGTGTGTTAGACATGGTTAAAGCATTCGAACAAGCAAGCGGTAAAGAGATCCCTTACAAGCTTGTCGAGCGTCGCCCGGGTGACATCGCAGAGTGTTGGGCAGATCCAGCTAAAGCTCAGAAAGAACTGGGCTGGAATGCAAGCCGCACATTGGCTGAAATGACCGAAGATACATGGCGCTGGCAGTCAACAAACCCGAATGGATTCCCTGGTTAACCTAGTGGTTTCGTGAATGATTCAAAAATTAAAAGATGCTTTCGGGCATCTTTTTTGATCTTAATCGAATAAAAAGTAAATTAGTGGTTAAAAAGTATCATTCTGTATCCGCTGTGTTATTATGCTCGCGAATTATATGTTTAATGTTAATTTTCTTTGGAGTTAATCATGGAACTAGGCCTAATCATCACTTTCATCGTTGCTGCTGCAGTAATGGTTAAAAAAGAGATGGCAGAGAAGTAATTTCACTTATTACCTTTTTTATACAATTTTTTAGTGAAATAAATTAAAAGCCAGCAATTAAGCTGGCTTTTTAGTTTCTGCTGTATCAGATTCTGTCGTTAAGTTTTCTAACGAGTTAGAATTCGTATTTAGCGGAAATACCGTAGTTTCTTTCCGCTTGAGTGTTCTCTTTGTAAAGTTCATCATCACCGCGAATATCATTCCAACGGCAGTACTCTTCGTTAGTTAAGTTGAACACACCACCACGAATCGTCAGATCCTTCATTGGTTTGTAGTAAGCTGTTAAATCAACAACTGTTGCGCTTGGAAGCTCAGCCTGGCCTGCGTTACCGCCACTTTCGTCATCGAAGTTGATGTCTGAACCAGATTTGTCAGCTGTGTAGTTTAACTTAACGCTAGTACCCCAATTTTGGTTTGGCGCATCATAGTTAAGACCTAACACCGCATTCCAAGGGTTAACACTATTTAGTGCATTTCCGTTTCCGTCCTCACCCTCTGTGTATGAAGCTACGAAGTGAGTTGAAATACCCTTAGGCGCACCAACCAAGACATCCCAAAGTAACGTGTTCGAGAATTCAATCCCCTTTATCGTTGCCGAATCCAAGTTAACGTTAGAATAGTGCGTTGTTCCACCAACCTTTTTCATAACCACTGTCTCGATAAAGTCATCGTAGTCACTGTAGTAGGCCGCGATTTCAGATGATGAAGCTTGAGTGTTGTGACGATAGCCTAGCTCGTATGAAATACTGGTTTCTGATTTAAGATCTGGATTTGGATCATTTACGTACCCATGTCCAGGGTTATCATATGTATAGTAAAGTTCATCAAAAGAAGGGGCTCTAAAGCCTTGGCTAATTTGGCCAAAAATAGTGCCTGTATCTGTAAGTTTGTATGTTGAACCTAAACGACCAGTTACCGCAGAATCTGAGAAATCACTCAACGTCTCAGTGGTGTTGTTACCAGGATCAGTTGAGAAATAGTCAAAGCGTACACCAGGGGTAACAATAAGTTTGTCATTCACTAAGCTAATTTCGTCTTGAATAAACAAGCCAAATTTTTGCTCCTTAGCATCTGGAGTATATACATAAAGTTGGTTATCAGTAGCAGGATCAGAGTTATACTCCATATTGGTGTTGCTGATGTCACTATGTGTATAAGTTGCACCATACACTAGGTAATGGTTGTTAATTTCTTTATCTAGCTGAGTCTCGATTTCAAGCTTATCTTCAGTGTACTCGTAGTCTTTTGTTTGTAAGTTGTCGTTGTTAGCTGGTACCCAAGGTGGCATACCTGGGCCTGCAGGTTTAAAGCGCTTAGTTACACCATTCTCTTCTTTAGAAATGTACGATACTTTACTCGTTACAGTATCGGCAATTGTGCCATCAGCGAACCAAATGTGCTTAATAGCGAATCGATTTTGCGTTGTGTCATCAGCACCTGTATAGCTATCGTAGCTTGAGTGGTAGATGTCAGAGTCTGAAGTATCTTTGATTAGCTCAGCTAAAAACTCGATACGATGACTTTCGTTTAACTGATATTGCAACTTAACCAAAAGATTATCTGCTGAAGTATCTTGACCTTCTACAGCGTAGTTCTCTAAGTCGTTAGGGTTACGGAAGTTTTGCAACTCTTCACCATCTCGACGAGTGTAGGCTACCAATGTTTCTAGGTCATCGAATCGATTAGCTAATGCAACGTGCTCACTGAAAGAGTTATCTTCTGAAGAGTAAGACAGTTTCGCTTGACCGCCAAAGTCTTCTCCATCTTTTAAGAAATCAGAAGGGTCTTTAGTTTCAAAGGCGACAACACCACCAATAGCGTCGCTTCCGTGTAAACTTGAAGCCGCACCTTTGATAATTTCGACACTTTTCAGCATATCGGGATCGATTGAAATACCGCTAGAGTTAATAAATGCGTAAGGGCCACCATCAAATGAACCTGGTTGCGATGAGCCATCCACTAAAATCTTTACGCGCTTACCTTCCATGCCACGAATGTTGATGGTTTGTGCACCTTGTCGAGAGCTCGAGTTCATCGTTACACCTGGAGTGTATTCGAAGATTTCGTTAACATTTTTTGCCATGTTCTCTTCGATTTGCTCATCGGAGATGACTGCAACAGAAGCCGCTGTATTGATAAGTGTTTGATTCGTGCGCGTCGAGGATACAACAACCTCATCAAATAGGGCATAATCTTCAGCAAAGGCTGACGTTGATGAAAGCGCTAAAACGATTGAAGCAGAGAGCAGGGATTGCTTATACATCTGATAGTTACCTTAGTTCCATAGTATTATCTTGATTTGCGAAATATAATATTGGATCTAAATGATAATTACTATTATTTGCATTTAAATAATTTTCAATTTTATCAACTAACTCATAATTAATACTCTTAAATATCTGTATTAAAAAGACTTTTACAGTTCCATTCACAGCCTGAATGCTTCTGTTTTTGTGATTCAAGTCTCATTTATAAAGTAGGAAAGCTATGCATAGTCCAATAACACTTGAAGCGTTACACATCCTAGACGCCATCGACCGACGTGGAAGTTTCGCCGCCGCGGCCAATGAAATGGACAGAGCGCCTTCATCACTCAGCTATCAAATACAGAAGCTTGAACAAGATCTAGACATCATGATTTTTGACCGCTCAGGCCACCGTGCAAATTTCACGGAAGCGGGTCAGTTGATACTTGAGCAAGGTAGAATCATTCTTGGAGCTACAGAACGTCTTGTTAACGAGGCAAGCATTCTAGCCAATGGTTGGGAGCTCGATTTGACCATCGCATTTGATGGCATTATCCCGATTGCTAACTTTTTCCCACTGGTAGATGAACTAGGAAAAATCAGTAAAACACGCGTTCGTTTGCAAGAGGAAATCTTAGCGGGTTGTTGGGAATCTCTCACAGATGGTCGTGCTGACTTATTGATATGCCCTAAGCTCGATACAATTCCAAACGATATGAAAAGTGACGTAATTGGTAAAATGGAGATGGTGTGGGTCGCGGCATCAAGCCACTATGTTCACAATCGTTCTGGTGAATTCGATCAGAAGGCGAGAGAAAGTTACAGGGTTATTGCCATTGCAGACACCGCACGCGATCAGCCAGCACTAAGCATCAATATTCTAGAGAAACAGCCACGTTTAACCGTGACAAGCTTTCCTGCGAAAGTAGAGGCTTTGACGTCAGGACTAGGGATTGGCACTTTGCCGAATAGTGTCGCTAAACCTTTGATTGAATCGGGCGTTCTACAGCAGATCTCCGGTACCGAGCCACAGCCTATTGATATCGTAATGGCTTGGCGACGCAACAAAATGGGCGACGCTAAGTCTTGGTGTATCCAACATCTTAAAAAGACATGGGCGTTAAAGTAACGGTAACACCATATCTGCAGTACCATCTTCAAAACTGATATCTAGCTTAAAACCGAGCTTTTGAGCTAGTGTTAGCATCCCTCTATTGGTTGGCATCGTCATACCCGACATCTGTTTAGTCTGCTTCGCACGGCAGTAATCGATAACCTTGGTCATAAGAATGCGACCTAGACCAACACGTTTAAGGTCAGAACGAATCAATATTGCGAATTCGGCGTCTGTGTTCTCAGGGTTAATCAGCGCACGGGACACGCCGATGATCGCTGGAACGCCTTGTTCCTCGCGAACGACCACAAAAGCGATTTCTCTATCGAAATCAATCTGAGTGAAATTCGCCAACGCCTCATGATTGAATTCACCGACATCACTAAAGAAACGCTTATAGAGATCTTCCTTAGACACACGGTTAATGAAGTCAGCATGCAGCGGTTCATCTTCGGGAAGAATAGGGCGTAACAACACTTCGGTTCCATCTTTTAGCTGGATACGTTCTTCAAGCTCGACTGGGTAAGGGCGAATGGCCAACCTTTCTTGCGGATCCCCTTCGTAGGCTTTCAATATGATATCAGCGTCTAATATCGTGAATTTGTCTCCGTTGGCGAGTACTGGATGGATATCCAAATCATGTATTTCACGGCAATCAACGACCATCTGCGATATACGTACCAATAATTCAGAAAGGCCCTCTATATCAATCGGGTTAGGGAGTTTTTGTAGACGAATCTTGCCACTTTTTATCGCTCGAATAATCAAGTAGCGCGCCAGTGTCATGTTGAGCGGTGGAAAAGCAGCGGCGGCGTCAATCGATTCATCCCATTCCGAGCCACCTTGTCCAAGTAAAATGATAGGGCCAAAGGTTTCGTCCGTTGTGACCTTAACTCGCAGTTCTTGGCCACCCGCGAGCTTGGCCATTCCTTGAATTAACAAGCCATGGATGTGCGCTGTAGGGAAGGATAATTGAGAACGATCGAGAATTGCCTGAGCCGCATTGGCCACTTCACTGCTGTTTCGCAAATTGAGCATCACGCCTTGTACGTCTGACTTATGTGCAATATCCGGCGAACGTAATTTTACTGCGACGGGATAACCAATCGTTTCAGCGATGTGCACCGCTTCACTTGGGTCAGAAGCGATCCAAGTTGGTAACACATCGAGGTTGAAGCTCTTGAAAAACTGACTGTTTTGGTGAGTATCAAGGCTAACTGTATCTTTATCCAGTAATTGTCTTTTTATCCAACTTTTCGCATCTGCTAGATCTTCAATGTGTACTTTTTCTGCAGTAGTCGGCGTTTCCATTAACTGACGTTGGTTACGTCTGTACTCGACTAAGTGCATGAATGCGACCACTGAGCTTTCAGGGGTTCGATAGGTAGGGAAACCCGCTTCGGTAAACAGCTTTCGTGCAGGCCTTGCTGTTAGCTCACCAGACCAATTCGTCAGGATATTAAAGCGCTTGTGGCGAGGGTGCTTTTTAATCGCTTCAATAATTCGTTCTGCCGTTTTAGCGGAATGTGCAATTGCTGAAGGGCTGTGCATGATAAGAATCGCATCCGCTTCATCACCATCGAGTAATATGTTTATGGTGTCGATATAACGTTGGTCACCGGCATCACCAACAATATCGATAGGATTGCTGTGAGACCAACTCGATGGCAACACCTTGTTCAACTTATCAAGTGTCTCTTCTGAAAACTCTGCAAGCTTGCCACCGCGGTCAAATAGGGTATCCACCGCCATAATTGCAGGACCGCCACCGTTAGTAACAATAGCCAAGCGCTCGCCGCGCAATGGTACTGAATGAGTCAGTGTTTCTACCGCAGCAAACAGTTCATGTAAGTTCTTAACTCGTAGCATGCCGCTGCGTCGAATTGCAGAGTCGTAAATGATATCTAATGTGTCGGCACCGCCAGTGTGTGCCATTGCTGCGGCTCTGCCTTTCGCCGTTCGACCGCCTTTCAACACCAAAATTCGTCTGTTACGCGAAGCCGCACGCGCTGCAGAAATAAAGCGTCTCGCATCGGTAATGCTGTCTACATAAAGCAATATCGCTTCGGTGTGAGAGTCGGTGCTGAGATAATCCAATAACTCCGAGAATTCGATATCGCTACCATTGCCTATGGAGATAAACGCCGAAAAACCGATCTCTTTGTCATTAGCCCAATCGAGAATAGTGGTACACACAGCTGCCGACTGAGAAACAAAGGCGATCTTACCGGGTAATGCTGTCACTGGAGAGAATGAGGCGTTCAAATTTAACCAAGGGACAATTACCCCCAAACTATTGGAACCCAACACTCGAACGTTGTGCTTCTTGGCAATAGCTAGGCATCGTTCATCATACGTCTCGCCATTATCGCTTTCTTGCTGCATGTCTGAAGAAAGCACAATGACAGAGGCTATACCTTTCTCAGCCAGCTCTTCAAAAATGGCTACATTGCGGGTCGCATTGGTACACAAGATTGCGAGATCAGGAACAATCGGTAACGACAAAATGTTCTTGTAAGAAAGAACGCCGGCCACTGAGTCATATTTCGGCGTAACCGGCATCACCGCACCTTTAAAATCCCCATGCAACAAATTGTTCATAACGATATATCCTGCGCGCGTTTCTCGTTGAGAAGCACCAACAACAGCGATTGAACGGGGTTTAAGTAGGGGATCAAGATGATTCATAGACATATCCTAGCAATGCACGTAAGTTCATCGTAACTTACTTTGCACTTACGGGTTGATGGCAAATTCACCGAATTCAGATGAATAAGCAAACACTGCATAAAGTTTGTGAAATAGGTCACCCACTAATGGTGTATAATCTCAAAGTTAACTTGATTCTAAACCGACGTATCGGCATGATTTATAGTAATTATTATTAAGGATATAGAGCTTTCCATGAAAAAATTTGCAATTGTGACTTTGCCACTGCTCTTGGCTGCATGTGTATCTGACGACTACGTTACCAATGTCACTTCAGATAGTTATCAAGAAGAGTACAAAACGGCAAAAGTTGAAGCTCCCGTTGTATCTCAATCTGAGCAAACAAGCGTTGTTGAAGAAAATGTTGTCAACGTTATCAGAACCGAACCTGTTGAACAGAAAGTCGCTCAAACGACTAAAGCTAAGCCAGTTGCCGTAGTGACAGGCCCAACCAAGAAACAACAAGACATGAACCAACGTTTTGGTTACACAGTTCAAGTTGTTGCTGTTGGCAGCCAAAGTAAAGTCGATTCTTTCGTTAAAATGCTACCTACGACTTCTCAACCAGTTTGGGAAAACTACAAAATGGTTAACGGCACTAAGTGGTTCACGGTACTTTATGGTGACTACGCAACGCGCTTAGAAGCTAAAAAAGCAATCTCAACACTGCCGAACACTTTCCAAAACTTGAAGCCGTTCGTTAAGAGCATTGATGACATCAAGAACTCTGAATACCCAACGCTTAACAAGTTGAACTAAGTTTTGATTCATAAAGAAGGGGCAAATGCTCCTTCTTTTGTTTTAAGACTCGCTGTTTTGTTTAATAGTTAATCGCTCGATCTTTCGAACGCAATTTTAGCAATCAAAACACTGTACCTATCTCGACTTTTGTTTATCACTGAAGTCAGTACTCCTAGTTTCAAGGACCGAATTTACCCATGAACACCACAAACATCCTTCTACTTTGCGGCGGTGGATCTTCAGAGCATGAAGTGTCTTTAGTTTCAGCCAATTACCTTTTTGAACAACTCAATAGCGTTGCAGATTTTAACGTTGTAAGAGTTGAAATTAAAAACGAAGGCTGGTGTCTTGATTCAGGTGAATTGGTTTATCTTGATATTAACGACCAAACCTTGCGCGGTGACAATTTAGCATCTAAAGTCGATTTCATTGTGCCTTGCATCCACGGCTTCCCAGGTGAAACTGGTGATATTCAATCACTGTTTGAAATGGCTAAAATTCCATATCTAGGCTGTGGTTCAGAAGCTAGCAATAACAGCTTTAACAAAATCACTTCAAAGCTTTGGTACGACGCACTCGGCATTCCAAATACGCCGTACCTGTTCTTATCAGACAACAATGATCAAGCTCACTCTCAAGCAATTCAAGCATTTGAAAAGTGGGGTAAAGTGTTTGTGAAAGCGGCTCGTCAAGGTTCTTCTGTAGGTTGTTACCAAGTTAACCAAGTAGAAGATTTAAGCGAGGCTATCAACAAGGCGTTCACTTTCTCGGACCAAGTATTGGTTGAGAAATCAGTGGTGCCTAGAGAGCTAGAAATTGCTGCTTATGAAATCGATGGCGAGCTACACATCAGCAAGCCGGGTGAGGTGATTGCACCGAATGGCGCATTTTACTCTTACGAAGAGAAGTACAGTGCAGACAGCCACTCGATCACTGAAGTTGAAGCAAGTAATTTAACTGACGAACAGCGTGAATTGATTGCAGACAGCGCACGAAAAGTCTTCACCCAGATGAAGCTTCGTCACTTGTCTCGTATCGACTTCTTTTTAACGCAAGACAACGAGATCTACCTGAACGAAGTCAACACCTTCCCAGGTATGACGCCAATCTCCATGTTCCCTAAAATGGTTGAGCATGACGGCCACAAATTCAGCCAGTTCTTAGAAAACTGCGTGAGAACAAGCCTTTCTTAGGTTTCTAACTCGTTTTCGTTCACTTAGAGCTGAACCAACAAGTGCCTTGAGCTTTCGCCAAGGCGCTTTTTGTTTTTAACGCTAACCGTTTTTACAAATATCGTTTTAACCATAACTTATATCAAAATAGTAATATCCAAGTAATCTGCGACCCGTCATTGCCAAGGTATTAACGCCTTAAACTTCATCTTCTCACTATCAGCCGTTCCCGTGAAACCGACATATTGAGCTGGCATTGCCGGGCTAAGCCAACGACCAAAGTCCTGAATCTCTCTCACCTTAAGACCTTGTTTCGACAACTCTTGTGCAGCACCAACACGAATCGAATTTCCAGAGAAATGGTGATTTTCTGGCAGTTGAAGTAAGTCGCTAGCTCTTCTCAATATCCTATAGATGGACGAATCATCTAAAGGCTGCAAACCAATATTCTCATGCTTGTCTATCGCACGAAATACTGGCAAGTCATCTTGTATACCAGTAAACGAAAGCCAACGTTGAAGTGCAACACTGGCTATTTGTGACAATTGATAAGCCGAATCTTTGACTGTTACTTGGTAATGATCTTCAACGTACTCAACATCACTCATCGATAACAACTTAAGCTCTGAGCGCTTTAAAGCACACTCGAACATCACGTTATAAATAGCAATGTCTCTGATCTCTTTCAGGTTTGCTTTCTCATGGGAGAGTAACGTATTCAAATCAGTGAGATGCACAGATGTCATAGCATTGGTTTGTTTAGCGTCACCGGCCATTTTAGATTGTAAGTGGAGTAGGGTAAAGCGAACTTGCCTGTGCTTGATCGGGTTAGCAAAGCTCAACACAGTATGTAACATGCTAAGCGTTGCAGTGTAACGTTTTAGCGATGCGTATTTTCTATCGTTAGACTCCGTTTCAAGAAAACGACGAACAGCGGTTATAGATGCGGGAAGTGTGTTAATACGATGTTTGGTACAGAACGCATGATAGCGATTCCAATCACTGTAAATGCCCAACAGTGAATTGCGAGAGTATTGAAATCCTGTCAACTCATCTATAATTTCTATTGTCGCGTTGCTGTTTAATTTTTCAACAAATGAATTAATTATCACAGAGTCAGTTAAAATAGGGACTTTTTTTCTCAAATTATCATACCTCGACAGGTGTTTTTACCATATTATGCTTGATATCATTATTAGTATACTTATGATTAATGCAGTGAAAACAGAAAGATGATTAATAGATATGGCTAATTCAATTTACCGAAGCGTCCATCTTCAATCGATAGATGCTAACAACACAGTTTGGCGTGCTAAGTTAAAAAACAACGTTATTCAGGGCAACCTAGCTGCCGTGAAAAAGAGTATTGATTGGTGGATTGATACCGCATCTATTATTGATCCAAAAGAATTCATGTCATTAAATAAGTCGAGAGGAACTGGTGGCTCGACTGAAAACTTCAACGGCTACCAAATCAAGAATGACACCGGTGAGCCTAATGCGTGGTATTGCATGTTTAACGGTCGCTTAATCAAAGGCGGCAAGGTTGCAATCCAACGCCATATAGAAGCTTACTTACTCGCAAAACAAAAAGCAGAGCAACAAAAGAAGTAAATTATGAGCCTAGTATATTCAACAGAAACAGGTCGCATTAAGCCTGAAGAAGAGAAAGTCCAACGTCCTAAAGGCGATGGTATCGTTCGAATCCAAAAAGAAACCAAAGGCCGTAAAGGCAAAGGCGTTTCTGTCGTAACTGGCTTAGACCTAGATGACGCACCATTAAAACTAATGGCAGTAGAACTCAAGAAAGTTTGCGGCTGCGGTGGCTCAGTAAAAGATGGCAACATCGAAATTCAAGGTGACGCGCGCGACAAGATCAAAGCGCACCTTGAAAAGAAAGGCTACAAAGTTAAATTTGCTGGCGGTTAATCTCTAACTAATACCAGGGTTAAAATCGAAGATTATTATCACTGGTTATTAGGTATTTTATGGTAAATAGCCAGTATGGTTAAATACACAGTATAAATTAGAGAATATCGGCACAATACAAAGGCAGGGCATCACACAAAGATACCTGCCTTATAAACATCAAAATCCATTTAACATAACGTACATAATACGCAGTTAATAATACATGTAGTTAATTCTAAAGGTAGTATTCTCATCTTTTGTCCTTAAAATCCTTGTTCCAACTGACTCTCACGCTTCTTGCGCCGTTCAGAGTTTTCTTATCGCATTTGAAATCTAATAATTATATAATTGAATCTTCATTCAGAAAATCTAATTGACGCGAAACTTTGTCCGTCTGGTTTAACTTATATGCCACTTCTCTGTTTGCACTAACGGTTCGCTGCGCTGTGTGCAATTCTTGTAAGCATTGCTGTTGTTTCTATTCCAGATTTCACACACGCGACCAATGTTTCTTATCAACTGCACATGCTTAGCTCTCGTTTAAATCCATCAACTAATAAAGTTCGTGTGTCTTATGTAGACCCGCACACAGATTTTTCAAACCTTCTTAACGATTCTCTCTAGAGTTAGTACTTTGTGTTCAGTTTGCATAGATTCATTACACTTATTGCTGGTACACAACACCGATACTTGGGAGATCCATAATCACGGTTTGCCCTGAAATTACGTTCAATTGGACTTAGGTAGCTTTGGTAATAAACCTAAGAGTTACTTTAAACCCATTGCGCTTAGTTTTTCTTTACTTGTTTTCTCTAACTGATATGCCTGCTTTGAAGTCGCAATGGTGTTACCGCCTGAGATTAGAAAGCTTATAATGTTTATCGACACATGTAATCAATAAGTAAAGTGACACTGTAGCTAGCTGTACAGGTAAAGCTTGGTCCTATGGAACACAAAATAAAGAACCCAAATAACAACTGTATATTTACACAGTTAAATTATTATCCCCTTAAAAACGTTACCTTTCGTATAAATACCGAACAAAAACAACGCTATTTAGGCATATATCTGTCGCTGGGCGCGTATTTTTGCCTAGTAATCACGCTAGTGTCGTTGATCTCTTTTAATACGCTCATGGATAAGAACTACATCATCACACCTGACAGATAGCCTACGCGCGTAAATACGGACAGAGACCACGATGGTGGCACCGTAGGCTCATTACATAAGTCAGAAGATGGAATTGAGTTACAGTGTGACTTTGAACAAACCTATAGCTTACCCTTCTGTGAAATTGAGTTCGTTATATCGACCCAAAATAAAGGGCTCGATCTCTCAACGTTCGATTCGGTCACCATCAATATAGAATATGAAGGTCAAGAGGAGCCAAGGTTTCGATTCTACATACGTAACCACGACGACAACTACAGCGCTCAAAGCGACCCTATTTCTAACAAGTTCTATCGCTTAGACTTATCATTCCCCAATAGAAAACACATCAATTTAGCATTCTCAAATTGATACGCGCCGCATTCCTTAATCGACTTCTACACAACACCTTACGCCTCGTAAGCTTTTTAAATACTTATTCTGTAAAGCACATATGTGGCAACGAAGCTTGCTCTAAGCGGTGGTAAGCCATTCGCGATATCGGTTTTGAACATTACCGCTGTGGATTGTCTCACTCTGTTCTTCGATGAAATCATCATTTGTCTGCTTCTGAACATTCATGGATTCTCATCCGTTCAAAATACAAGTCACAACGTCACTAGCCGTAAAAACACCATATATTTAGCCACTTAGGTGCGGTGACACAAATGCTGACACCTAAAATGGCGATTGTTCCACTTTCAGAACTTACTGTAATTTAATTACAACCCAAAGCCAAGAAATGCCTGAAAAGTGGATCACTCCGACATAACTTACTGAATAAAAAGAATTTAATGGCTTTGGATAGGTCGGGAATTTAGGGTAGCTAAAGAGTTGGTATGTACGAGATAATATACTAGAGGGTAATATATTTAGTTATAGTGCACTAAGGGTTAAAAAAGAAGGGCTGATGCCCTACTCTTCTTTATTACTCATTTCTTCACGGATTTGCTCAGCAACGATTTTGATAGCTTGTGCTGTGCTGATGCCTTGGGTCATCATTTCTTGAATTCGTTCAACAGCTTTCTGTTGTTCTTCGTGAGAAAGGGTTGGTAAGTCGTTTAGCATGCTCTGCTCCTTTATTTAGGAGCAGAACTATATAAGGACTGTTAGTAACTAGCAAGGAAATTGATGGATGCACCCATTGCATTTTCATTCGTGTAGTTAGCACTTAGATCTAGCTGAAACAAGTTCAATGGCGAGATACCAACACCAGCTGTCACTGTTCCTTCTGAATCAGAGTAAGCCAGGTTCTTGTAATACCCTCCCCTTAGCTTAAGCTGACGTAACAGGTCGACTTCAGTACCAACACGAATCATCTGTTCGTTGTCTTCGAACGAAGTAAACTTCTCTGCTTCATTCAAATCATAATCAACACTCAACGTAAAGTAATCAGAAACGATCCCCGCACCAACAGTGTAGACAGGCCCCAGGTTATAAGAATGACTCGATGTTACTGTTCTTGTAGCCCCTGTGCTGCTTGTTAGCTGTTGGCTAACGGATTTAGTTTCAATCTCACGGTCTATAATATTCGTTGCAGAAAAACCCACTCTAAATGGGCCGTAAAACCAAAGCGCACCTGCATCAATATTAAATGTAGTTTCCGCGGTGTCGTTTTCTCGAACATCACTTAGATCGTAGTTTTGTGCCGAGGCAATGTAGTTATACGTATAGATTCTTTGGAGTTTTGGAGAAATACCAAACGACAAATGTTGTCCCATGAACGTTTGATATTTTGCTAATGATATACCAGCTTCCATAATGCCAATAGAAACAGCTTTAACAGCAGTTAACTCAGCATTAACCAAGTCACTATTAGCAGCGTCACTAGATGTATCAGGGGTTACAAATGATTCAGTGTATGCTTTTGCAAATACGTTTGCTGCAATATACTGATTTGGTAGAGCGAATGCTACAACACCACCTAAATCAACATTCAGGCTATCACCATTAAGAGCATCTAGATCAGAACCAGTCACAGTACCTGACTCAATGCTGTCAACTAAATTATCGATATCATCAACTAAGTTATTAGGGTCATTATAATTACCGCCGAAACTTGGCGTGATCATTCCCATGTCATCATTACGACGATAAATGGCAACAAGTGCTGGGTTATAGAATGGAGCAGTTAGGAAGTTTGCTGAAACAACACCAACACCACCCATCGCATCACCACGCGCTTCAATGGCGTAGTTTGCTGCTGAAAGAGGAAGACTGGCGAATGCAATTGACGCTGCGAGTAGTTTTGTAGTTTTTTTCATGCCGTTTATCTTTGTTAGATCCCTTATATAGTTAACGGCACAATTTTAAATTACTTTAACTCTTCTTCGCTAGAAATATCATAAGTTTTACTGATAGTTTGTGCTTGTTCTATCGCTATGTCGCCTTGCCAGCGTGAATGCACCATTGAAACCGCTAAAACATAGCGATCATTAGGAAGTTCTTCACCAGTAAGGTTCATTGGATAATCAGATTCGTAGCTCTTGCCCCAGACCTGTTCATAGTGTTCATCAACGTAATCGTACAAACCGATTTCGAGCTTAGGGAGCGGACAATAAGGATTGAGTAGTTCTTTTTTATCGATTCGCCACGTGTCTTTTGATGCCCAGCGAACTTGTTGACGCATGGCAACTTCACCCAAAACAACCCAAGTGCTCCAAGACTTTCCGCCATCACCTTTAACGCTTAAACGGTATAAACCGGATTCAAGTTGAGAGGCTAAATTGTAACGCTTGCGGTATAGACTCACCGATGCGTTGTTAACCACTTCACTGTCTTTGGTTAACTCACTGTCCGAAGAAACGATCTTATCGACCCACTTCTCGAAGGTAATGTCTTGAATGTTGTTTTCGGATTCAACATTAATCGATACACGAAAGGTATCTCGGCCAGGGCTTTGAATGATGTGTCTTTTAACGACGACTGAACTAATCCAATCTGGGAGTGTTTTTCTGGTGAGAGTTTTACCACAATCTTTGTTCAATGCTTGATCGAACAGTTCATTGAGGTGATCTTCTCGTGATTGAGACGAGTTGATTTGCCAAACTTCCACTAATGAGTCAAACATCTGAGGTAAATCATTATCTAGCAGATGTTTATGAACTTGAGTCAGAGCATCGCTGCTCTTAAACCAATCCGTTGCTTGCGCGGTATTCGCTACGCAAGAAAACATTAATAGTGGGAGTAAGGCTATTCTCATTACGCTTTCATCTTGTAACCAACGCCACGCAGCGTTTCAATTTCTAGACCCGGCAGTTTCTGTCTTAGTTGCAGAACGTGCGTGTCTACCGTACGTGTTGTTGGGAAATGGTTGTAACCCCATACATGGTCAAGCAGTTCATCACGTGTAAACACACGTCCAAGGTTACTTGCCAAGAACAGTAGAAGGTCAAATTCAGTGCGCGTTAACGTTACTTCCTGTTCATTGAAAAACACTTCACGTGTCGCTTTATCGATAACAAGATTCTGAGCGATAACTTTTGATGCATCTTGTTCTTCAGAATCTGGCAGGCGAAGTTGAGCACGAATTCGAGCAAATAGCTCAGCCTCTGCGAATGGCTTTGTTAAGTAGTCGTTTGCACCTGAATCTAGGCCCGCTACTTTGTCTTTTACTGTCACGAGAGCCGTCAGCAAAATAACTGGGATATCTTTCTTTTTCTTCCAACCTGGAAGTGAATCTACTGAGTCGCCATCAGGAAGTTGACGGTCTAGAATCACTAGATCCGCTTGTTCCCAGTAGCCTTCAACTTCAGAGATCAGTTCTGCATGCAAACATTCATATCCAGCTTGCTCAAGGCTAACTAATAAACCGTCAGCTAAATTTTTATCATCTTCAACGAGAAGCAATGTCTGTTTCACAAGGTATCTCCAAAATAAATGTTGTTGGGGGGCCGATAAGCGTCATGTGACCGCCCATTTTTCCAACCATAGATTCCACTATCGTCAGACCTAAACCGAGTCCACTCTTACTTACGAATGGCTTTCTTAGTTGCCCCCAATCTTTGCGAGACAAGTCTCCATTATCTATAACTTTGAATGTCAGCTTCTTGTCAGAAGTATTCAGTTCTAGAATTACTGGAGCCACACCGTATTTCACGGCATTTCTGATTAGGTTATCGATGCACGTTCCCAACCAATATACGTTCACTTTTGCAGCTATATCTTTGTTTACACGGAGTTCAATCCCCGGCGCAAAGTCTTCTTCAACTTTGTATTGGAGCCACTCTTCAACACTTGGCACCCACTCTGTTGCGAGCGGTTGATTATCTGATTGCAGGTAATCTTTACTTGCTTCCGCCAACTGTCTCAAACGGCGTGTATCTTCACACAGCCTACGGAACTCATCATATACCGATTCTGGTAAGTGTTCGAACTCACGCCTGAACCCTTCCACCGTCAATGACAAACTCGCAATCGGCGTTCTTAATTCGTGCGTTAGGATTTGAAGAACCAGCATGCGACTCTTCATCTCTTGTTTCTTGCTGTTCCAGCGGTAAATCGCCCAACCTAAGACAAGCATGATGTTGGCAATAACCAAGATAAACATGGCGACTTGCAGAAGCTCTGAATGATCTTCTATTTCCCAACACACATTACCACGCTGGACAAAACAGCTTTTACCTTCTGAAGACAAGCTAAACGATAACCCAGCAAGCGTGGCATTTTCGTTCCAGACTGATTTTTTATACAGGTAATATCTGTCGCCGCGTTTTACCCACATCTCATCAAGCTCAACAAACATACTGGCACCCGCTAACAGCGCGGTGATTGCTTCGCTATCCATTTGTTGCAAGCGAGACAGTAGTTCATCGTGTTCGGTGTTTGGTCGCTCTTGAATATGCATAAAGCGCTTCAGAGAGTCGAATTTTTCTGGGTACTTCTCAACGTATCGTGCCGCATAAGAACCGCCGCCAGGGTGAATCAAACCACTACGGCTAAACCAACGGTCAGAAAGCTTGGTGCCTTTACACATTGCACGAGTAAAAACTAAAGGCTCAGTAATCAAAGGGCTTAACGGCAGTTTACCACTACAGGTTTTTGATAACTGGTACAAGCGCTGAATGTCTTTTAACGGGTACTCTGCTGTTTGTGGCAGCATAGAAGACGGCATGATCAAACGTGTTGGATAATCAGCCTGTAGCACTCGAATATCGTAAGATTCGATTGCCGTTTCATGATCAAAGAGTTTGGTGAAATTATCGATACGCTCAGGTAAAGAGTCAGCAAATGCGTTTGCAGACACAGACAACGTAGCGATAAGAAGAGTAAATGTTCTTTTGATGATCACAAACCAACGCAAATTCATATAGATCAACCAAATATATACCATTCGCTATCAAAGATAAATTTTTAACCGCATGAAAAACTTTGAGAATGGCGAGCTACAGAGATAAAGGCCAATATATTACGGCCACATTGTACATACATACTAGTAGGCTGATTGGCAAGCCAAACCTCAATTGCGACAAGTTTTGCATCAGGCTTCGTCAACTTCGTATCAACTGAGATCACACATAGAGTCGCTTTCGTAAGATAAAAAAAGGAGCTCAAATGAGCTCCTTATCGAGTTGTTACATATTGTTTAGAGGTGATCTCTATAGATGTTCTAAGATACTTAGACAACTCTTTTTAGCATCGCCAAACAGCATCTGCGTGTTCTCTTTGAAGAACAGTGGGTTTTGCACACCGGCGTAACCTGTGTTCATCGAACGCTTGAATACGATAACATTCTGAGCGTTCCAAACTTCAAGTACTGGCATACCAGCAATTGGGCTGTTTGGATCTTCAAGTGCTGCAGGGTTTACGGTGTCATTCGCACCAATTACCAATACAGTATCTGTCTCATCGAAGTCATCGTTGATTTCGTCCATTTCTAGAACGATATCGTAAGGCACTTTCGCTTCAGCAAGCAGTACGTTCATGTGACCCGGTAACCTACCAGCGACTGGGTGGATACCAAATCGAACATTAATGCCCTGCGCTCGTAGCTTCTCAGTGATTTCATGCACTGGGTATTGTGCTTGAGCTACTGCCATGCCGTATCCAGGAGTGATGATTACTGACTTAGAGTTTTTCAGCATATCAGCCACATCTTCAGCTGATGTTTCGCGGTGTTCACCTTGCTCTTCATCGCCATCAGACACAACCACTTCTTGGCCGAATCCACCAGCAATAACGCTGATGAAAGAGCGGTTCATCGCCTTACACATAATGTAAGACAGAATCGCACCCGACGAACCAACCAATGCACCAGTTACGATTAGCAGATCGTTTGCAAGCATGAAACCTGCCGCTGCTGCTGCCCAACCAGAGTACGAGTTCAGCATAGAGACAACTACTGGCATATCTGCACCGCCAATCGATGCCACTAGGTGGTAACCGAATGCGAATGCGATAAGTGTCATCACCATTAGTGCGAACATGCTGCCGTCTGCTTTAACGAACATGATCATCAGCAGTGTAGAAACTACGATAGCCGCTAGATTCCACTTGTGCTTATGAGGGATGTTCAATGCAGACGAAGAGATAACGCCACGAAGCTTACCAAACGCAACAATAGAACCCGTGAACGTCACCGCACCGATAAACACGCCAAGGAACACTTCCACTAGATGGATAACGTGCTCTGCATGAATATCTGCAGGGTTGATAGAAACAGCAGCAGGTGGATCGATGTAGCTGTTGTAACCTACAAGTACTGCAGCCATACCTACGAAGCTGTGCAGAATTGCAACCAGCTCTGGCATTTCAGTCATTTCTACTTTTCTTGCGTAGTGGATACCAATACCACCACCGATCACCATAGCAATGATGATCCACACAATACCAGCAGAGTGAGGGCCAAAGATCGTTGCGATCAACGCGATTGCCATACCCGTGATACCGTAATAGTTACCTGCACGCGCAGATTCCTGTTTCGATAACCCAGCCAAGCTCATAATAAAAAATACAGCAGCAACAATATAAGCTGCTTGTACTAATCCTTCAGACATCTGTTACTCCTTAGTCTTTACGGAACATTTCAAGCATACGTTTGGTCACGGTAAAGCCACCAAAGATATTGATACTTGCAATTAATACGGCAATAAATGATAAGAACGTGACGACGCCACTTCCTTGTCCGATCTGTAACAGTGCACCTACTACAATGATGCCTGAAATCGCGTTAGTCACGGACATCAAAGGCGTATGCAGAGAATGGCTTACATTCCAAACTACGTAATAACCCACCACACAAGCGAGAACAAAAACGGTAAAGTGAGATAAGAACGCAGCTGGAGCAACCGAAGCTACCCAAGCGAATGCACCAACAGCTACCGCCATACCCGCCACTTTCTTAATTGGAGAAACAGGTTCTTCAACTTTAGGCTCTGGTTTGGCCGCTTTTGGCTTAGCTTGTTGTGGTTGAGCTGAAACTTGAATTGGTGGAGCTGGCCAAGTGACCTCGCCCTCTTTAACGACAGTAACACCACGCAGAACAACATCTTCAAAGTCGATTTTGATGTTGCCATCTTTCTCTTTGCAAAGCAGTTTCAGAAGGTTAACTAGGTTCGTTGCATACAGTTGAGATGATTGAGTCGGCAGTCGACCAACCATATCAGTGTAACCAACCACCTTCACACCATTAGCCGTTGTAATGACTTGATCCGCAACCGTGTATTCACAGTTACCGCCATTGGCCGCCGCAAGGTCTACAATCACACTACCTGCACTCATGCTGTCTACCATCTCTTTGGTAATCAGCTTCGGAGCCGGGCGACCTGGAATCAGCGCCGTTGTAATGATGATATCAACGTCTTTTGCTTGAGCTGCATAAAGCTCTTCCGCTTTCTTATTGAATGCTTCAGACATCTCTTTTGCGTAGCCGTCACCAGCACTGGTATCTTCCTTGAAATCCACTTCCAAGAATTCAGCACCCATCGACTCAACTTGTTCTTTAACTTCAGGACGAACATCGAATGAACGAACGATTGCACCTAAGCTACCCGCAGCGCCGATTGCCGCTAGGCCAGCAACACCAGCACCTGCAACCAGTACTTTTGCTGGCGGAACTTTACCCGCAGCCGTAATCTGACCCGTGAAGAATCGACCAAACTCATGCGCCGCTTCAACAACAGCACGATAACCCGCGATGTTTGCCATAGAACTCAATGCATCTAACGCCTGAGCTCTTGAAATTCGTGGTACAGAATCCATCGCCATCACGTTGATGTTACGACTGGACAATTGTTCCATTAATTCTGGATTTTGGGCAGGCCAAATAAAGCTGACCAATGTTGCGCCATCTTTAAGAAGATCGATTTCATTTTTAGACTCGTCAACGATCGGAGCGTTAACTTTAAAGATAATATCGGATTTCCAAGCTTCATCTGCGGTGACAACTTTTGCTCCAGCTTGTTCATAAGCTGCATCTTCAAAACTTGCTAACGCACCTGCTTGTGATTCAACACAAACTTCAAATCCTAATTTTAGAAGCTGTTCTACCGATTTCGGCGAAGCAGCGACTCGCGTTTCACCAGCGAGCGTTTCTCTTGGTACACCAATTTGCATAGCTATTCCTTGACTATTGGCACGAATGACTTATTCGTTTGTATCTAACGACAACTAATACTTCAAGCGTTTTGTTCAAAGAACAGGAAAAGTTATTACTTATAACGATTTGGATGGAGTTTGAGCGCTTCATTTGGATAAATGACGACCGTCTCGAACCAAGAGGTCAAACCACTTGCAAATAATCCTTTTAATAACAACCTACTAGCTGTTCTTTGTCCCTAAAACTAAAAAGAGCTTTCAGCATATACACTGAAAGCTCTCTAAATTATGACCAACATCAATTCTAACCCTAATTGGTTAGCTAAATATATTGTCGCCCATTTGGTCGATGAACATCTGCGATTTTTTGAGCATCAATTCATCGGCATCTTGTTTGTTTGAAACAACATCTGAACGAATAAAACGGTGAGTTTTGATTTCACCATCGAATTCTTTCTCGATTCGCCCAGCAACACGGTATTGACCAGATTCTGCAATGGCATCTTGATAGATATTGAAACCCTTATATTCGACTGGCTCAATCTCTACTTTTTGTTCGGTTTTTTCTTTGCCACCAAATAATCTAGAAAAGAATCCCACGTTTTTTTACTCCTTAAATGACCGTATTCACCCTAAACTATCATGACTGTTTACGGTTCAACAACGGCTTTTCATACCATTGCAATTCTACGTCATCGTCAAAATTGTGTTGACTAAATATAACAGGCACATTGTCGTCACGTTCACGTCTTCGATCGTCAATAATCATACTTTCTGCATTTTTGACCGCGATCTCACTATTGCGTTTATAGAGCACCAATTTGTCTTCTGGCAATGCTGACAGAAAATCGATATCAAAACGAATATAGATAGGTTTTAGCTGGCCCAAAGCCAAGCACGCGAGATCGGCCAACTGTTCGTTGGTATAACTAGACACATATTCCTCGGTAGCCAATACATGACCGACCAGAGTTTCCATATAGTTATGTACATCAACACTAATTTGCATACCACACCTCCATTTGTAGCGGTTTTTCTAGTCGCAGTCGTTTCTAAAGTCACTTGAAACCATGCAATTCCTAATAGCTTTCTATAACTCAGTTATAGGTTTTACTGTCCATAGTTGAAACTTAGGCATTATTTAATCTTACTCTGACTTCATTACAGTTCTTCGTCGCTTAATGAAAAGGTCACTCAATGATAACTGATCATCAAGCCCTTTAAGTGACAGCGCCAACGTAAGAGCAGCAGAGCAGATTTTGTTAAGTATCTATAACGACTAATTAATTTCTCATATATACTGTGTAGTTCGTTCTAAGGTTAATAGCAACTCAAAATACATATAAAAATGATTGCACCAATAGCGACCTATGACTATGTTTTTGCTCTAATTTAGGCAAAAAGCTTGGCAATCGCTTGTTTAACCGTATCCTACGCATAGTATTAAATAATAAGATCATCAATATAGTTAGGCTCACCACATAAATGGCATCATCTTTTGTAACGTCGAGCATGTTTCGATTTTGCTTCCCTTTAGTCCTGTTAACAATTTTGCTCGTTGGTATGGACAACGTCATTCTCGTGACGGACTCAAATTTAGGGTTTGCTAGCAACCTCCCTTACATTTTATTGAGCGTTGCGGTTCTGCTATGCCATACGTTCAGACAAGGTCGAATGGCGATGGTATCGGTGACCATGCTTGTCGCTTATCTGATCATCCAAGTTCGCTTACAAACGCCTCTCAATACTGGCACAACGCTATTAGAGCTCTCGTTACTTGCGGCATTAGTACCTGTCACTTGCTTACTTGTTTATGCCTTCCCTGATAACGGCGTAAACTCAAAGTCGATGCTGCTCTACGCCATCGTTCTTGTTCTGTTTATGGTGTGGGCACAATTGATCGTCTCTCACTTCCATGCCGGCGGTTTTGAATCATGGAGTGATGGTCTTCTATTTATTGTCAGAGACTTCTCCAAACTGCCTTTTGTTTTGGTGTTGTATAGCCTTTGCTTACTTGGCCTTACTGCCATTCTCGTGTTGGTGTATAACCGCTCTATCGATGTTGTGGTTTATAGCGCTATCCTGCTTTCTTCTTGTACGTTCATCTTCTTCGATATTCAGTACATCTCGAGCACCATGTTCTCGCTGTCAGGCACACTGATCATCGTCTATGTGATGTCTGCTAGTCATGATATGGCCTTTAACGACCAACTGACTAACATTCCCGGTCGACACGCCTTAGAAGTCGATATGAAGCACTTGGGGAGTAAGTATTCGATGGCGATGGTCGATATCGATCACTTTAAGCAATTCAACGACACCTACGGCCATGACATTGGCGACGATGTGTTAAAACTGGTGGCGCGTATTCTGAGGGAAACCACAGGCGGCGCTAAAGCTTATCGCTATGGTGGAGAAGAGTTCACGATTATCTTCAAAGGCAAACATTCGGAACAAGTTAAAGAGCACCTTCAAGCTCTGATTTCCGAAGTTCAAAACTACGACATGACGATTCGGAATAGCCATGAGCGCCCCGACGATCATGAAGTGGGTATGAAAAAGCGTGGCAAGAACGGTAAACCATCGGAAGTGGTGAATGTGACGGTGAGTATTGGATTGTCTGATAGTACAACCACCAGACATCCTGAAGAGGTATTGAAGCTTGCTGACCAAGCGCTGTATAAAGCGAAAGAAACCGGTCGAAACAAATTATGTATTGACCGTTAACGATGGTTAAAAGCTAAAGATATTAAGTACTAGAGATCTAAATAGCTTAAGCCATTAATAGCGAACTGCTTCAATAACTATCACTTCCAAGTTCAACGAGCCTCATTGATTTGAGGCCGTATAGCTCAAGTGGAAAAAGAGAGCTTAATCTTGGTTGAAGAATATAACCAAGCTACCACCTTTTAAGCTACTTCCGTAGTTAATCGTAAAACCTATTCCCACGTTATCGACCCACTCATTAAACAGGTTTGGGTTAAGCAGCCAGCCAACACTGCCCTCGTAGTAAGATGTGGTGCCCATAGAGGCCACCGTGTCACCACCAATATCAATTCGTCTTATACTCGAGTACATCGATGTGATGTTCTTATCCCAACGTACGAGATCATAGAAAACCTTTGCTTCATTGGCGATATACCACCCTTCAGGATGACCGACATTGCCATTATTCGCCTCGCCCCAGCCGATGCCATTAAAGTAATGCCAACTGGTGCTCAATTTATACTTTCCCCAGTCATTCTTATCTTCGTACATCAGCTTGATTTTAGGCTCGATGATGTAAGCCCAAGCATCAGTATTGAGATATACGCCATCCAGTTGGTCTTGAATAGGCTTTAGCAACGAAGCGCGATATTCATAATCATTGCGGTAGTAAGAGATGTGGTTACCGATTGCAGAGCTGAAGCTCCAATATTCGTCTAGCTGGGACACATTCGCGAATTCGACGTAGCCAGACACTACCGACTCTTTTTGAAAATCGTTTCTGTTTGCTGCCGCGTACTCGACATCGTTCTCGATTCGCAATGCAGACAAGCGTAGCGTCACCTCTTGATGGTTGTATTCGATGTAACTTGGTAATTCAAATGTGTAAGGCAAACTCAGGGAGGTGATGTTTTGGCGACGACTTACCGAATCATTCGAACCGATGTCTTCATTGTCCAAACTAAACACTTTATTGGGGTCAAAGTTATTGATACCAAAAGTGAAAACATCGGTGTCGTTGAGCAATACACTGGTGGCAAAGCTCTGCTCTAGATCCTTTCGAAAAAGATCAGATAGCGTATTGGCATTAACAGTGGTCGCCAAAGCGGTAAAAAATAGAGGAACCGCAAGCGTCCAAGATGTGTTAGTCATAGAAAATGACTTCGAATGTGGCATTTCTTTTATCACTTAAAGCACTTCCTAGCTCAAACGCTATTAGAAGTATAAATTCAAATATCTAAAAGAGCTCGCCAACTAACGCGCAAGCTCCAAAATGTTACGTTGTACAAAGGTATTTCTACCACTTTGCTTCGCTTGATAAAGCGCTTGATCGACCTTTTCGTAAATAGACGCAATAGATTCGCCACCTTCTGGCACAAATGACAACACACCTTGTGACGCTGTCACTCTATCCGATACCGTTGAGTGTTCATGAGCGTAGTTCATCTCATGCAATGCCTCTTTAACTCGAGTCGCGTGTACCTTAGCGCCTTCACTGTCTGTGTCGCTAAGAATCAGAACAAACTCTTCACCGCCATAACGACCGACAAACTCTCCCGCACGAACAAACAGCTGTTTCAAGGTATTAGCAAGCCCTTGTAAGCACTTATCCCCTTGAATATGACCATAATTATCGTTGTAAGGCTTAAAGAAGTCTACATCTAGAAGTATGACTGTCATGGATATATTACGTCTTCCGTGCCACGCTATGCTCTCTTCAAGCTTAGTATCCATATATCGACGGTTATACAATTTGGTCAGGCCATCTTCGTTGGCTTGTTGCTGCAGAAGGATGTTCAGTTCTTCGAGTTTGGCTGTGCTTTGTTTTAGCTCTCGTCTCATGTGCGCGATACGTTGCATCGCAATCAGCTTAGAATTCAAAACAACCTTGTTTACTGGCTTGATCAGGTAATCATCGCCACCAGCGTCAATCGCTTTTGCGATCATCTCAGGTTCTTCGTGACCACTAAGAAAGATGATGGGAACCCATTCTGGGAATCGGCTTCGAACCTCATTCGCCACTTCAAAACCATCCATATCAGGCATGCTGATATCAAGTAACACGAGTTCAGGATCAAAATCAGAATAAACACTCAGGGCTTCTTTTCCGCTACCGACAGCTTCTACAATATGACCCAGTTGCTTGAGTCGGATAGCAAGTTGCATCCTGTCTAGTTGAACGTCATCAACCAGCAATATGCGCATTGAAGATCCCTTTTCTATCATCACATCACCTTTATCTAGTGTTGAATATTCAAAGTAGCTCAAATTTGGGCTTAAATCATGCCCTAATCTCTATATTATATTGACTTTTTTACAGATCTTTTTAGCATTGTTTCTTTTTAAAGAGAAATACTATGTCAGACGCTACAAACAACGAACAACAAGAAATCGATTTAACCACCATCTCACCAGAACTTCGTCAAGTTATCGAATTTGATGGCGTACCAAAAGAGATGCACTTTATGGTTACTTCTATTCACGAAGTGTCTGAAGAAGCAGTACGCGAAGCTTGGGATAGTCTTCCAGCAAGCGCACAAAATGTTTTAGACAACTTCGAGCAGTTCCACGCTCTAATCTCAGTTAGCCAAGCTTTCGCTGGTGTTAACGTGATGGAAGAGTTCCCTACTCTTAAACTTCCAGAAGACATGTCTGACGAAGAAAAAGAAGAGTACCGTGCTCAACTGCTAGACCAAGTTCTACACAACTGTGTAAAAGACATGGTTAAACAAATCAAGAAAGCTCGTCGTGATGCAATCTTGAAGCGTGATTTCAAAGAAGTTTTTACTAAGTAAGTCGCTAGTCGCCTAAACTAGGCTAAGCGCTAACAGTACTACTTAGAATTAAGCCGCATGTTTCTTTAAACACGCGGCTTTTTTATATCCGCTATTTTCTGTTCGTCGATCGTTACGTCTGTATGTTCTTGTTGCTAATGTTCATATGATTCGACAAATCATATGCTTTAACACTCATATAGTGTGGCGCAAAACTGGCAGTTATACCGTATAAAAATGACGCATGTATCCATTCATGGAATCAAGACCGAATTTTCAGAACCTATAACAGGCAGTATCGCGGCAATATCGAAAAACTGACCTTGTCAGGTTTAATGCGTTACCGCGATATCTCTTTGAGCGACACTCACACCTTTAATTTGAGCGTAAACACGCTGCCCGATTTCTAGATTTAACTCATCCAGCGCCCACAATGTAATGGTTGCCCATAGGTAGCACCCAGACTCTAACTCTAGCTCGACCTGGACACTCTGCTTATTTGTGCCTTGTTGGTGCGTCTCTACGCTTTTAATGGTGACAGGAAGGATGTTACGTATAGAAGTCCCTTTCGGCCGTTCTAGCGTGATAGAGACATCATTTGCCCTAACTTGCAGCCTCACTGTCGTACCAAGCTCACTCGATACTTTCTGAACCCATAACGACGTCGACTTTCCTAGCATCAGGCGAGACAGCGCATAATCGTCATTGTGTTCCGCTAATGTCGCTTCAAACAACGAGCTTTGCTCTGAGAAAGATTGCCAAGGTTGCATGGCTCTCGATGCCCAAACCTCTTCCGTCACACCCGACGAAATCACTTTGCCTTGGTCAATAATCACAAGGTGATTTGCCAAGCGTAAAATTTCATTGAGGCTATGGGTGACATAGATGATCGGTATTTGGACGGTTTCGGATAAGTTTTCCAGAAATGGCATCACTTCGCGCTTACGAGGCAAGTCGAGAGACGCTAAAGGCTCATCCATCAACAAAATGCTCGGCTTTGATAACAAAGCGCGGCCAATCGCCACACGTTGCTTCTCACCGCCAGACAAACGAGCTGGGTATCGGTCAAGCAATGAACCCAAAGACAACAGCGAGACTATTTGCTCAAAGTGCGCTTGATCGACGCTTTTCATACCGTATTTAAGGTTCGCTGCCACCTTCATATGTGGAAACAATCGCGACTCTTGGAACACATAACCGACGTTGCGTTTGTGAGTCGGCAAATTAATGCCATTTTCACTATCGAACAGTGTGGTTCCAGATACGCTGATCAGACCTTTATCGGGCTGTTTAAGGCCACTGATTGCATTGATAAGTGAGGTTTTACCCGCGCCAGAACGACCAAAAATTGCCGTAATGCCGCTACTTGGTAATTCCAAGTCGATATCAAAGAACGTTTCACCAAGTTGTTGTTGATATTGGAGGATCAAAGCACTCATGCATTGCCTCCCAAGCGTTGTGCTGACTTTTTGTTGAGCCACTCAGATAGCATCAATGAACCCAGCGCTATCACAATAGAAATGACACACAAACGCGCGGCTTCCATTTCAGCGCCAGGGGTTTCAATAAAGGTATACATAGCCAAAGGAATGGTTTGAGTTTCACCGGGAATATTTGAAACGAAGCTGATGGTCGCGCCAAACTCCCCTAGGCTTCTTGCGAATGAAAGCATGGTGCCGGTAATGACCCCTGGGATCATCAAGGGTAAAGTGATCGTGAAAAACACACGAAGAGGTGAAGCGCCTAATGTAGCAGCCGCCTCTTCAAGCTTACTGTCTACGGTTTCTAGGCTCAATCTAATAGAGCGAACCATCAGCGGCAACGCCACAACCACACAAGCGAGTGCCGCGCCCTTCCAGCTAAAGCTGAATACAATACCAAACACGTCATTGAGCCACGAACCTATGATACCTTGCCTGCCCATCATCACTAGCAGTAAATAGCCAATAACCACAGGTGGAAGTACCAAAGGTAAATGGACAATACTCTCAACAATGCTCTTACCTACAAATTGTTTCTTAGCAAGTAGCCATGCTAAGCCAATACCGATAGGGATAAGCCATAAGATTGCAAACCCAGCGACTTTTAAGCTCAGCATTAAGGCTTGGTATTCGTATTCCGATAAATACATCATTTAACGCACTTCAAATCCAAAACTGTTCAAGGTGTCTTTCGCTTTTTCGCTCTTTAGGAAAGTATAGAACTCTTCTGCCACAACTTTATCACTCAACTTCGCTACAGGGTAACGTATTGGTGTGTGCAGATCTGATGGGAAGGTCGACACTAGGTTTACTTCTTTAGAAAGCAACGCATCCGTTTTGTAGACAATGCCAAGCTTAGCTTCACTGCGCTCGACTAAGGCTAAGGCCATACGAACATTGTTACTTGGTGCCAACCGAGTTTTCACATCGTCCCATACACCTAACGTTTCTAACGCTTCTTTTGCATAGATACCAGCAGGAACCGACATGGTGTTACCCACTGCAAGCCTTTCATTAGTAAGCAGTTTAGCCCATTGTTCACCTTTTGATAGGTCTAACGTTACCGATGTCTCTTTAGGAGCAATCAGCACCAGTTCGTTTTCACATAGGTTTGTGACATTGTCACTATAAACCAATTTACGATCGACTAAATGCGTCATCCATTTCTCATTTGCCGAGATAAAAATGTCTGCTGGTGCTCCTCTTTCGATTTGTCGCACCAAAGACGATGTACTCGCGTACACAGGAATCACATCGACAGAATGGTCTTTCTCAAACTCTTCAACCAACAGATTAACCGCATTGGTCATCGACGATGCAGCGTAAACTCGTAGCTTTTCCGCAGCAAAAAGATGACTAGAACTCAATGCCGAAGTTAAAGCCATGGTTAAAAGGAAGACTCGCTTTTTCATTGTTATCACTTATCTATTGTTCGTTTAAGTTCTTTAGCTAACTTCTAAATGGCGGCTTAAGCTGTTAACTCTGGCCAAAGCAGATCAAGATTTAAGTACTCTTCGATGGCATCAGCGATTCGATTAATACCCAGCTCTTTAAGCTGTTCGTGGTCAATCGCGGTCACATCGTTGGCTCCTGCCCATTCGCAAATAAGCGACAACGCATCACTGTTGTCGAATACGCCATGCAAGTAAGTACCAAAAATCGAGTTATCTTGATTCACAGCGCCATCTAGGCTGCCAGATTCTAACTGAACCGGTAAGGCTGTTTCTTTGACATCAGTCCTACCTACGTGGATTTCATACCCTTTTACTTGTGCTGTTTTGCCATCCAGCGTCATGGTGCCGCGTACGTTGGTTAAGGTTTTCTGCTGTGTAAGGGTCGTTTCAGTATCCAGATACCCTAACCCTTCGCTGCTGCCGGGTTCCCCTTCAACGCCATCAGGATCGTGGATGATGTTACCTAACATTTGGTAGCCACCGCAGATACCCATCACTTTGCCGCCTAAGCGCAGGTGGCGTTGAATATCTTTATCCCAGCCTTGTTCTTTTAGGTAATCCAAATCTGCTCTTACCGACTTTGTACCCGGCAAGATAATTAAATCAGCATTGTTTACACGTTCGCCTTTACCGACATAACGTAAATCAATCGAAGGATTCAATCTTAACGCGTCAAAGTCTGTATGGTTGCTGATTCGGGTTAGCACTGGCACCGCCACCTTAAGCTTAGCTTCTCCGTAAGACTCTTGAGCAGAGGTAATGGCATCTTCCGCTTCTAAGTTAAAACCATGCAGATATGGCAAAACACCAATGACTGGCTTGCCGGTTTTTTCCTCTAGCCAATCTAGGCCAGATTGAAGCAGTGCGATATCGCCTCTAAAACGATTTATCACAAAGCCTTTTACACGAGCTTGTTCAGATTCAGACAATAGAGCTAATGTCCCGTAGAGATGCGCAAAAACGCCACCACGGTCAATATCAGCAACGATGATCACAGGGATGTCCGCTTTCTCAGCAAATCCCATGTTAGCGATATCATTTTCACGAAGATTGATTTCGGCTGGGCTCCCCGCACCTTCAATCATCACGCTTTCATATTCTTCAGAAAGTCGGTCAAACGAATCGATAACTGTATCCATCGCCACTTTCTTGTAATCATGATAACCCGTCGCTTCCATGTTGCTCAGCGCTCGGCCTTGCAAAATCACTTGCGCGCCGGTATCTGAGTTGGGCTTTAGCAATACAGGGTTCATGTGAACGGTTGGCTCTATATTACAAGCTTGCGCCTGAACCGCTTGAGCACGGCCAATTTCGCCACCATCTTTTGTCACAGCACTGTTCAACGCCATGTTTTGTGGCTTAAAAGGTGCCACTTTGATTCCTTTCCTTGCCAAAACACGGCATAAACCTGCCACCAAAACACTTTTTCCGGCATCTGACGTTGTCCCTTGAACCATAAGGGCACTTAATGGTGCTCGCATTTGTACTTAAATCCTTAATTTCTTAATTTTCAATTTATAGCTGTGGGCAATATTTCTCTGCGACCATCTTAACGTCATTGCCGAGTAGATGCTCAATAAAATGAATGGAAAATGAATGTGTTACTCACTCTGGATTCAACCCCAGTGTTGTTTAATAGCTCCATCGAAACCAAGCTTGTGAACGATAACAGGCGCTTCAACAAAAAACGTACTAACGAAAAGAAACGTTTCAAATTCAGAAAAACGTTTCTACTAAAAACAACATTAAGGGATTCACCATGAAAAAAACTGTATTAGCTATCGCATCTACTATTATCCTTGCTCCTACTTTCGCAATGGCTAGTGACCACAACAGCAATAATAATGTCAACAGCAAGCACGAAAGCGCTATTGCTTATACTGGCCCAATTGAAACCGTTTCTGTTGCGACACTACTTGCCGACACAAGCATGTTCGCAGAGCAAGAAGCAATTGTGGATGGCAAGATCGTTCGTCAACTTAAGAATGACACGTTTGTCTTCTCTGATGGCCAGAGTGAAATTCAAATCGAACTTGATGATGATATCCGCCTAGCACAACCACTGACCGCTGATACAAAAGTTCGTATCTTCGGTGAATATGAAGGTGGTAAGACACCTGAAATCGAAGTGGACCACATCCAGGTTCTATAAGCGATTAATATAAAAATACCGACTTCAAATAATTGGCCTGCATATTGCAGGCTTTTTTGTATTATACTGCCGCAAAATACAATTTATATGGAGTCACCATGCTAGGTTGCACGAATAAGACTGTCCTTTTAGGACTCGCTGCACTGTGTTCATTCTCTGCGTCTGCAAACAACTTTAACTACAACACATTCGAGCTGCGCATGGGTACTAGCCCAAGTACTTTCGGTGGTGAAGTCACAACAATGTTCACTCAGAACTCTCATTTTGTTGCTCGTATCGATTCAGAATTTGAAAGTGATTGGGATGCAGCGGTAGGTATGGGATTCAACGGCCCAATCAGTCAATTTGCTGACGTTACTGGCCAAATGTTACTGCACAACATTGAACGGAATGACGATAACCACATCAAAACAGAAATTAACCTTGGCTTGAGAGCTTGGTTAATGGCAAACGTTGAAGTTAACGCACGCCTTGGTCAACTGATCGACAACGATGACACTCGTTCAATTTTGGGTATCGGTGCTCGTTTCCATTCAACTGATCAACTGTCTGTTGGTCTTGATATGCGCAATAACGGCACATATGGCCACCAAATCTTAATGTCGGCTCGATTCGGATTCTAATCTAGATTTCAATTACTGAGTAATAAATAGCTAAACGTATTACATAGAAAAGCCCCGAACATATTAATGTTCGGGGCTTTTTTGTTTGTTAGTTTCGCTGGCTTTTAGTCGTTCACGACCTGAGCCAGCGACTTGCTTCATAAGCTAACCATCAGCATCTTTTTCTGGTGATCTAAGTACTCTTCATAAGTACCTTGGAAGCTCACTAGCTGTTGATCTTTTACATCGATGATGTGTGTTGCTAATGAAGAAACGAACTCTCGGTCATGGCTTACGAAGATAAGCGTGCCAGTGTAAACCTTCAACGCGTCGTTCAGGGCTTGGATTGCTTCCATGTCCATGTGGTTGGTTGGTTCGTCCATTACAAGCACGTTGATGTCTTGCATCATTAGCTTGCCGAATAACAGACGGTTCTTCTCACCACCAGAACAGTTACGCGCTTTTTTGTTCGCATCGTCAGCAGTAAACAATAGGCGACCTAGAATGCCACGTACCATAAGGTCATCGTGCTTCACTGTGCGCCATTGTGAGATCCAATCGAAGATGCTCAGGTCGTTATCAAAGTCAGACGTACTATCTTGTGGGCAGTAGCCTACAGATGCGTTTTCAGACCATTTTACGATACCTTCGTTTTGCTCTAGCTCTTGAACTAGGCAACGTAGCAGCGTGGTTTTACCTACACCGTTCTCACCGATAACCGCAAGACGAGTACCCGCTTCAAGCAGCAAGTTACCACCGGCAAACAATGTTTCGCCATCGAAGCCGTGACCAAGGTCTTTAAGTTCAAGCGCTTGACGGTGTAGTTTCTTACCTTCGCCAAAATCAATAGATGGGCTCATACGGCTCGATGATTTCACTTCATCAAGCGTGATCTTATCCATTTTCTTGGCACGAGAGCTTGCTTGTTTTGCTTTAGATGCGTTAGCACCAAAACGGTTTACGAAATCTTGAAGCTCGCTGATTTCAGCCGCTTTCTTAGCGTTGCTTGCTAAAAGCTGTTCACGAATCAAGCCAGATGCTTCTAGGAAGTACTCGTAGTTACCAGGGTAGACACGTAGCTCACCGTAGTCGATGTCTGCCATGTGTGTACACACAGAGTTCAGGAAGTGTCTATCGTGCGAAATGATGATCATTGTACATTTACGCTGGTTTAGCTCTTCAGCAAGCCAGTTGATCGTGTGAATGTCCAAGTTGTTGGTTGGTTCATCAAGAAGCAGGATATCTGGGTTTGCAAACAGAGCTTGTGCCAATAGCACACGCAGTTTCCAACCTGGAGCTACTTGCTGCATCAAGCCGAAATGGAACTCTTCTTCAATACCCGCTTGAATTAGGATGTCGCCAGCACGGCTTTCTGCTGTGTAGCCATCCATTTCCGCGAATTCACTTTCAAGTTCTGCGACTTTCATGCCGTCGTCTTCGCTCATTTCTGGCAAAGAGTAAATGCGGTCACGTTCTTGTTTTACTTCCCAAAGTTTTCTGTCGCCCATGATCACAACGTCGATAACGCTGTACTGTTCGAAAGCGAACTGATCTTGGCTTAGCACACCCAGTTTTTCTCCTGGAGTGATAGAAACGTTGCCCGAGCTTGGCGTTAATGCGCCACTTAGGATTTTCATGAACGTTGATTTGCCGCAACCATTAGCGCCGATCAAACCATAACGGTTGCCGTTACCAAATTTAGCAGAGATGTTTTCAAACAGCGGCTCTGCGCCAAATTGCATTGTGATGTTCGCGGTAGATATCAAAGAACTAATTCCTAAGCGTGTACTGACAGATAATTATTAGGCTATTTCAAGAACCTAAATAAGAAGTACGAAAGTATGGATTAAACAAAAATCGAAGCGCGGATTATATAGAGATCTCGATCACGTTGTCGAGGCTAAACAGTAAACGAATAGTAAACATAGACCATTTAGATGCTTTTCATACGTTATGGGGTGTAAATAAAAAAATCCCCACCAGCAGAACTGGTAGGGATTTCATTTATCAACACTAAAAGTCTTTTAAGCTCGTCACCTTTGAAACTATAGCTCTTCAAACGAAAAGCTTTGATGACGAGCAGAACTTGTTATTTAGTAATTTTCTTCTGAACGTATTTTTTGCTCACGTCGACAACCGCAACATCTCTAAAGAAGCTTCTACCCAACAGAAGTGGGAAAGAAAGATGCGTTCGGTCGGCTAGCGTAAATTCAGTTTTGTCTTTTAGATCGCCAATTTGAATCGAAGCTACAACCACAGCGCGTCGTTGTGTGCCTTCTGCGCTTGATTGCTTGATCTTAACCCAGCGTTCTACTGGTAAGCTGATCTCTTCAGTTGTAATTCCGTCGTGTTCAATCTTGAACTTAACCCAGTCTTTGCCGTCACGTTCAAAATCAACAATATCAACTGCACTGATTGAAGAGGTTGTTGCACCGGTATCGACACGTGCTTTAAACGCTTCTTTTAAACCAGGAACAAACACCCACTCTTCTTCACCAAGAATCAGTTTGCCGTCACTTGTTTTTCTAACCTTCTCTACTGGTTTTTCAACAGGTGCAGGTTTTACTTCCGGCTCAGTTGGTTTTACTTCTTCAGGCTTCTCAGTAGGTTCCGTTACTTTCTCGCCTTCTGTTGCGTCAGTTTTTGAAGAGTCATCCACAACAGGTTGTTCGATTTGAGGCTTTTGCTCTGGCTCAACAGGAGCTTGAGTTGTAGCCGAACAAGCAAACAGGCCACCACTTAGCATTAAAACTACAATCGCTTTCCAATTATACATTCAGTCACCTTCTATTTTGAAACGTTTGCTATCGCTTTTGCTACATAAGGAATATGAGATTCGGAAAGGCCTGCGATATTGATGCGTCCATCACCAACACCATAGACTCCATATTCTTCACGTAATTGATTCATTTGAGCTTCTTTAAAGCCTAGTACACTAAACATGCCTTTATGGCTTTCAATGAAGTCAAATTGTGACGTGTTATAAGTATTTCGCAATTCATCACATAAACTTTGGCGCAGATTTAACAAACGTTGCTGCATTTCACTCAATTCTTGCTTCCAAATCGAGGTTAGCTCTTGATTCTGAAGAATTGTTTTAACCAAAGCTGCACCATGATCTGGCGGCATTGTGTAAGTTGAACGAGCAAGCGTTAGAAGCTTACCTTTAGCATTGCCAACGTGTTCGCTGTTTTTGCCAATCACGATAGCGGCACCCGTTCTTTCACGGTATAAACCGAAGTTCTTCGAGCAAGATGTCGTAATCAACATCTCTTCGACGTTGTTAGCCATGTGTTGAAGACCTTTTGCGTCTTCTTCTAAGCCATCACCAAAGCCTTGGTAAGCAATATCAACGAACGGCAAGAAGCCATTTTTCTGCGATAGTTTGGTAATTTCCTGCCACGCCTCAAAGTTGATATCCGCACCCGTTGGGTTATGACAGCAACCGTGCAGTAGTACCACGTCTGATGGACCCGCTTTTGAAAGATCATCCAACATTCTTGCAGTATCAACTTGCTTCGTTTCAGGACTGAAGTAATTGTAATATCGAACTTTTAAGCCTGCCGCTTCCATCACCGGTTTGTGGTTAACGTAGCTTGGGTTTGAAATCCAAACCGTGGTGTCTGGTTGAGAAACTTTCATTAAGTCACCCAACATGCGAAGTGCACCACTTGCACCCGGTGTTTGAATCGCAGCTACGCGATCCATTGCAGAAGTCCCTTTAAGCAGCAGATCAACCATGCTCTGGTTAAACTCTTCACAGCCTGCTAGGCCAACGTAAGCTTTGGTTTTCTGAGTCTCAACAACGATATCTTGAGCCTTAGAAACGGCTTTCATGATCGGAGTTTCGCCTTGGTCGTTTTTGTAAACGCCAATGCCTAAATCGACTTTATCAGTACGAGTATCGCCGCGGTAAGCAACAGAAAGAGATAGAATTGGATCTAAAGTTGGTTTTGGTAGATGTGAAAACATGAAAGTCACAACCCTTTGAAATTCAAGTAATGGATTTCACGTTAACATTTTCGTACTAAAATCAGAAACATTTTTTAATAGAAGCGCTTAGTTACCATAAGTAATCAGAGATTGGTCGTTTCAAACGGATAAATAGTGCAAATTTCAAACACCTAATGACCCATTGCACAATTCAAATTGCTTTATTTCTATGCGTCTTATGTTCCTATATTCTTATGTTTGCACGTGCTCTATTAAGATTACTACTGGGCACTCTGTTTGAATTGTCTTGGTGTCATTCCTGACCAAGCCTTAAACCGAGTGCTAAAGTTAGCGGCATTGGGATATCCAACTATCTCGCCAATGTGTTGAATCGACCAATCACTCGACCTGAGCAGCCTTGCAGCGTATTCCATTCTCATACGCATAATATGAGTCATCGGGCTATGAGAGTAATAACGTTGGCACAAACGATGGAAGTGCGGCTCTGAACAAGGAAATAGGTTTGCTAGCTCATGCACATTCCACTCTTTATGAAGCTGCTTTTGAACACTGTCGAACACACGTCTCAAGCGAATCAAATTTCGAGACTGTTGCTGCGGGACTGGTGCATTAATCATGAACTCTATTTGGGCTACGCTGTGAATGGCAATCGCTCCGCCTAAATCAATGGGCAAGGCAATACTTCTCAGCAAGGTATGAATACAAGACGAGACGACTTCGGCTGCAGGAGAGAGCGTATAACTCACTTCATCATTGACGACATTATCCCAATGCTTATCAGGCGATAGAAAGATCCACGCTATCTGCCATGTTTCTTCTTCAATCCCAAAGCCATTCTCAACGCCTGCAGGCACAGTAATGCACGACCCCGGCTCTAGAATATAGCGACACGCCCCACTTTCTAACCACCCTTTGCCCCTAACCGTGTAAAGCAGCATGTGTTTCTGTGGATTCTTCCGATGGACAGAAAAGAAATCTGCGCTGGTGTTGGGTTGGCCGCTAGAATGGGTGTTGATGATTGTGTTACTGGAGGAGTTAGCGAAGATCGCTTTAACTAGCCAGCGAATTCACTCTAAGAAATGGATCAACAATCTAATCGACGAGCCTGAGCACATTCCTATATAAACAGGCGATAGATTCAAAGAACTCACACCCAAGGGCTGATTTGTAGCATTGCGCTAACGATGAAGCCCTTTTTCGTTTACGAGTGTGCAAAGTCACGACAGCAGTTATATATCAGTAAATCGATGGATGATTTGGTTTGAACTACCACGCCAATCCAACATTGGATCCGCTTTATCTTGCTCAAAACGACCATCAATCAAAGTATCTACATATTCAAGTACTTGCCTCTGCTTTTCGTCGAGTTCGTCGAGCTCGTAGCCCGTCCACATCCAGATGTCTTTGCCTTCACATTCTGCTTTTACACGCTGAACAAGCTTAAGCACTTCAGATACATTTGCAGGATGAAGAGGATCACCACCTGAAAGCGACAAGCCACGACGCTTGATTCGTGGATCATTGAGATCAGCGATAATGTGGTCTTGCAGCTCTTGAGTAAACAAATGCCCGGAGTCCAACCTTTGCGTCGATTGGTTATAACACCCGCGACACTGGTGTACACAACCCGACACAAACAAAGTGCAGCGTGTTCCTGGGCCATTTACAACGTCGATTGGGTGATATTGGTGATAATTCATAAGGCAGTATTGAGAACTCGTGATGGCTTAATGGTTTAACTCGAAAAGTAGCGAGAGTTGAAACAAATGAATTGGTATCGACATAGCGCCGATACCAATCATATTTCTTGAAACGTAGCTCTTCTAAGTAAGCTAGCTAATAATCTTAGAGCTTACTAAAGATGCTTCACTCGGCGTTTAACTTCTTCTTGCTTACCGAAGTTAAATGGTCGTGCATCTGGACTACCAAGGTAACCACAAACACGGCGTGTTACCGATACTTTGGTTGAGTCGTGGTTGCCACACTTAGGACACGTAAAGCCCTTGCTTGTACAGTCAAACTCACCGTTGTAACCACATTCGTAACACTCATCAATTGGTGTATTCGTGCCGTAGTAAGGTACGCGTGTGTAGCTGTAATCCCATACGTTTTCTAGTGCTTCGATGTTCTTCTGCATGTTCGGGAATTCACCGTAACAAATGAAACCACCGCTAGAGATTTCTGGATAAGGCATCTCAAAATCGATCTTGTCGTATGGGTTCACTTTCTTCTGCACATCTAGGTGGAAGCTGTTGGTGTAGTAACCACGGTCTGTTACACCATCAATCACACCAAATTCTTTAGTGTCGATGCTGCAGAAACGGCTACATAGGTTTTCACTTGGTGTGCCGTATAGGCTGAATGCGTAACCTGTCTCTTTCGTCCAAGATTCCACTTCACGCTTCATGTATTCCACCAGCTCAAGCGCTTTAGCACGCATTTCGCCGTCGTCGTACAAGTGAACGTCTGTGCCGTAAAGCGCAGTCATTGCTTCGTGGATACCGATGTAACCAAGAGAAACAGACGCACGACCGTTCTTGAAGATGTCTGCAATAGAGTCGTCTGCTTTTAAGCGAACGCCACACGCACCTTCCATGTATAGGATTGGAGCAACACGCGCTTTCACGTTTTCTAGACGAGAAATACGAGTTTCTAGCGCACGACGAGCTAGCTTAAGTTTTTCATCAAGCAGTTCGTAGAACTTAGTCATATCTTGTTTTGCGTTAATCGCAATACGTGGCAAGTTCAGGCTAACAACACCTAAGTTGTTACGGCCTTCATGAATCAACTCACCGTTTTCTTCGTAAGTATTCAAGAAGCTACGGCAGCCCATAGGCGTTTTAAATGACCCTGTCACTTCTACTACTTTGTCGTAGTTAAGAATGTCTGGGTACATACGCTTAGACGCACACTCAAGCGCTAATTGCTTGATGTCGTAGTTTGGATCTTGCTTCTGGTGGTTCAAACCATCTTTGATTGCAAACACCAGTTTAGGGAATACCGCTGTTTTGCGGTTCTTACCCAAACCTGCGATGCGGTTCTTCAAGATAGATTGCTGGATAAGTTTTGAACCCCAACTTTCGCCTAGACCAAAACCAAACGTAACGAATGGTGTTTGACCGTTAGCCGTGTGTAGCGTGTTTACTTCGTATTCCAAAGATTGGAACGCGTCGTAACACTCTTTCTCGGTACGAGAGATAGCAAAAGCTTCTGGGCTATGAATGTCCCACTCTTTCGCTAAAGATAAGTGCTTTTCGTAACTCGCCATCACGTAAGGTTCTAGAACCTCGTCGATACGGTTAATCGTTGTACCGCCATAAATGTGGCTCGCCACTTGCGCGATGATCTGCGCAGTTACCGCTGTCGCTGTAGAAATTGACTTAGGTGTGTCGATTTCCGCATTACCCATCTTGAAGCCATGCGTTAACATGCCTTTCAAGTCGATAAGCATACAGTTAAACATTGGGAAGAACGGTGCGTAATCTAGATCGTGGTAGTGAATGTCACCACACTCGTGAGCTTGTACGATGTCACGCGGCAAAATGTGAGTTTTTGCATAGTGTTTAGCCACGATACCCGCCAGCAAGTCACGCTGAGTTGGGATAACTTTACCGTCTTTGTTGGCATTCTCATTGATCAGATCAACATTGCTTTCTTCGATCAAACCTTCGATCTCGCGAGTTAAAGCGCTTTGCTTCTCACGGGCGATGTCACGGTCATGACGATATTCAATGTAGGCACGAGCCAGAGACTTATAAGGTCCCTGCATTAGCTCGTTCTCGACCATAGTTTGAATTTCAGAGATATGAACTTCATCGTAGTCTTCGAGCTTCAACTCAACTGCTAATGCCACATTCAGTGCATAAATAGCAATTTCCTTATCGGCTTTGTCTGATGCTGCTTCCACTGCAGCTTGGATGCGATCTCTACTGAATGGAGCCCTTGAGCCATCACGCTTGATTACGATTGATTTCACCACTTCTCCTTACTCTTGAGGTATTCACAGACTTATCCACAAACACACTATATAGAGCGATTTATCGTTTAACTAACACTAGATATTGTGGCGTATTTAACGAGAACCACCAACTTTGAGTATTGATTTGGATCAATAAAAAGAGAACGCTGACTAAGATCAATTCAATATTATTACGCTAGTTCTCAAGTCGAAAAGAAACAATGTAACAATAAAAAAACTGCTAAAAAGAGTTGAATTTTTGGTAAGTGTTGTAGGATAACGGCTCAACTATATTGGACGACAAAATTAGGGATATTTGGGATGAAACGACTTCAAAACTGGATAATGTTAGGTTGCTTACTCAGTAGCCAGACATTTGCTGAACCTTTGACCATATCCAGTTGGAATATCGAATGGTTATCAACCAACGAGGCTGTGAATAAGTTTTCTGCCCAACGTGATCAAGCTGATTTCGACAAACTTGAAGAATATTTTCAATCCTTAAATGCGGATGTGGTCGCCTTTCAAGAAGTCGACGACGTAAATGCCATTCAGCGCATCGCCGGCGATCAATACAAGATATTGATGTCTGACCGGGCGCTATCTAAGAACAGCAACCGCCAATTTAAAGAAGTGAACCAATACACGGGATTTGCAGTTCGTAAAGGAGTAGCCCTCACCGACTACGCTGACTTTCCGCTTGAAACCACATCCAACAGTAAACTTAGGTTTGCCAGCTATATCGTTGTAGAAACAAACTTTAATCCCATTCACATGTTGTCTGTGCATTTAAAGGCAGGTTGTAGCGGAGCGTATAAGTCCAACCGCGATTGCTCTCGTTTAAAAGAGCAAGCTCAGCAACTGAACAAGTGGATAAAGCAAAGAGAGCGCAATAACGAAGACTACGCCATTCTTGGCGACTTTAACCATAACCTCGCTTACTCACGAGATTGGATGTGGAAAGAGTTATCACAATATACTGATGCGCAGTTAGCGACACGAAAGACCCGTGCAGATTGTAAGGTACGCTCTAACCGCAACAATTATCGCACACATCAGTTCCGCTCTGTTATTGATCATATTGTGGTGAGTGAGTCGCTAAATGCTTCTCCTGCAAAGCAGAAGGTATTTGAAACACAAGATGTTCTGGACTACAAACTCAGCGACCACTGTCCAGTTTCAACGACTATTAAATAGTAGATTTTAGATAACAGCAGATTGTAGATAACTGAAAATAATAGAAACAGTAAATATAGAAAGAGGCTGACTGACTTTCGTGCTGAAAGCGAGTCAACCTCTATGCTTGGTCAGCTCAGAACGGATAACGTCAAAGCCAATGTAATCAGCTATAAGCTTGCTACTAACACGTTTTGTTCATACGATCCGCCAGCCACATTCCCACCAGCATGCTTATCATAAACACCCACACCGTCGGGTTGCCGCCACTTAGGCTGGTTACCGCAGGGCCTGGGCAAAAGCCTGCAATCCCCCAGCCTAAGCCAAACGCTGTAGATCCAAGAATCAGCTTTCTGTCTATCAACGGATTGTTACGGCTATCTAACGGCTCGCCATTGATGGCTTTAGCGCGCTTTTTAATGACCAGATGATAAAACGGTGCAAAGACCAATAGCGCGCCACCCATGACGAATGCCAAACTAATGTCCCAGTTACCGGTAATGTCTAAGAAGCCGAGTACCTTCTCAGGATCAACCATCCCTGAGATGATCATGCCAGAGCCAAAAAGAATACCTGCGACCAAACCGATAACGATAGTAAATGAAGCGTTTTTCATTATGCCCCCAAGCCAGTCAGATTCTTGATAAACACGGTTACGATTGCCACACCCATAAATACACAGGTCGCAACAATAGAACGTTTAGATAAACGCGCCATTCCGACAATGCCATGCCCGCTAGTACAACCGTTCGCTGTTTTAGTACCAAAGCCCACCAGAAGGCCAGCAATAATCACTAAAGCGAGATTCATCTCTTCTAACTGCGGAAGTTGGTAGCCCGTCGGAATTAATAGCCAACCACTTGCGACCATTCCCACAACAAAGGCGATACGCCAGTGTTTTTCGGTGTTTGCTGTATCCGCATCTTTACGTTCTTTGTTGCTGGTGCCAGTTGGCAATAATCGGCTGACAATGCCACTAATGCCAGCAACTCGACCAATCCCCAACATTAAAACAATGGCCGACACGCCTAACAACATGCCGCCGAAAAAAGCATCCCAAGGAATCAAACTAAGCACAAACCTCTCCTATCCACAAACATCATAAACTCATAACAACCTATAAATTAGAGTTTACTAATAAATATAAATTAGTCAATGCTAATGTACTGCGAGTATGTGTCGTTTTGTAAGTCTGGAATTAACAAGCGCCCTGCATGAAAAAAGCCCCTAGGTGTTAACCTAAGGGCTTAAGATTTATTCTGTCTTTGGTAAAGAACAGCTATTTGACCTTGTTCTTCTCAGCAATCCATTGCGACATGTACTTAGTGCTCGCCATACTATGGTGCTTAAGCATTGAACCAAAGAAATTATCCAGTCGATGCGCATCAAGCTCAGAACCTAGCGCAGTCAGTCGCTCGATCAATTTGTCGCCCAGTTGATTCTGTTCATAGTGCGCTTCAAGAATTGAATGACATTGGCTTTGAGCTTTAAGCCATTTCTTTTCATCTTTATAAAGAGCGACAGCTTGTTCAACAAACTCATCAATATCATCTGACACTGCGCCCGGCCATTGCAGTTCACCTTGCGGTAGCATGCCTTCACTGCCGATCTCGCTGGTTACATTCGGAGTCTGTAGCTTCATCGCATCAAGTAACTTGCCTTTAATGCCTGCGCCAAATCGTAAAGGTGCAACACACACACGAGCCTGCTCCATCACTTCTTGAGCGTCTTTCGCCCAACCTTTGATATGGAAGCCAGTTTTAGGGTTATGCAAAGCGGTTGCTTTCGGCGGCGGATAAGATCCGTAAATATGAAGTTCACTATCAGGCAACTGCTTACGAATCTTCGGCCAAATCTTCTGTAACTGAAGCACTGCATCCCAGTTAGGCGCATGTCTAAAATTACCTATCGTCATGAAATGCTTACGTTCTTCAAAGCTTTTCGTACTTTCAGGCAACGTGTTGAGATCAACCATGAACGGCAGGTGATGTAATAGTTTTGGATCGATATTGAACTCAGATTGGAGCAATTCCATCTCGTAATTTGAGATGATCAACGAAAGATCACAGCGCAGGATTGCAGCGATTTCACGTTTCGCCAAGTCACTGTACAGGTGCTCTTTCGTTAACTCTGTCTCTTTCTTAACAGCTTCATGTCGAGCATTGCGTAGGAATTGTAAATCTTCAGTATCCAGTAGCTTAAAGGCATTGGGACATACCTTCTCGACGCGCCAGCCGAATTGCTCTTCCATCATAAACCGGTCAAACATGACAACATCAGGTTGCAGCTCTTCGATGTACTGGTCAAAGCTATCGCAATTTAGCTGAATAGATTGGCTTGTAATGCCCTCTTCAGAAAGATCAATCATATGCTCGGTTTCTTGAGCTGGCGTTGCGAACTCAACGGGCCAACCTTGTCTCTTGAACAGTCGTAAAAGTGACATCATATGGCTGCCAGCCGCCGATGAATTCGGTTCTGGCCAAACGTAGCCAATTGCTAAAACTTTCTTCAAAACACTTCCTAAGAAATAACAAAAGGGACTAACTTAGCCCCTAATAAAACGTTTATCGATCGTGGTCGACTTATATTGCTGATTATAATGAGTTCTAATCACTCAGCGATCAGATTCGCTCACCTACATTGCGAGCTATCATAAGCACTTCATCGGCTGAGTGAAGGTTTGAAATCGTGGTTTCGACTTCTGCGCCCAATGTCGACTGATAGAGCTTTTGTGCAAAGTTATCTGCTCTGGTGGTCACTAATACATGTTTTAGTGTCGAGCCCTGCTCTGATAGCTTCTGCTTCACTTGAGGCAAAGAGTCTAGAATCAGCTTTTTGCCCAATCCTTGCCCCTGAGCACTCGGTAACACAGCAAGTTGTTCTAGCTCCAAAACAGCTTCAGGCCTAAACCCACTCTTTTGAACCCAAATAATGTAGCCGACAATCTCGCCATCGCTTTCAGCAACAAAGTTAAGAAAGCGTGGCGCAGCATTTAAGTTACATTGTAACCAATTTTTTGAGTTTTGCTGTCGAACAAAAGTAGCTTGGTGAACTAAAGCCGCTCCATCGAGGTCGGCTTCTGTCATAAAACGAACTTGCGCCATGCTGCTACTCATTCTCAGAATTAGGACGCGTTTTACAGTGTAAAATGGCTCTCTCTAGAAGTTCTAATGCCGAGCTATCTGCTTCTGGAAGCTTAGCGTCCGATTGACCTAACGGATCAACACGGCTACCCCACTTAATATGGCCTGCCCCCCAAGTTAAACCGGCACCGAATGCCGCCACAAGGATGTTTGAGTTCGGTTTAACAAAGCCTTGCTCTAACGATTCACACAATGCAATTGGCACAGTCGCAGCCGACGTGTTGCCATAGTTTTGAATGTTCACAAACGCTTTCTCACGTTCAATGCCCGCCATATCACACAGAGTTTGAATAATTCGGATGTTCGCTTGGTGCGGAATCACAACATCGATGTTTTCAGTTGAGATGCCAGTGCGACTCAATACTGTATGTGCTGCAGCGCCCATTCCTTTCACTGCACGCTTGAAGATCTCTTTACCAACGAAATCAAAATCCCAGTAACCGTTATCAGCAGCAAAGCGGTCCATAGACGTACCGAATTTTGGTACTGCTAGAATGTCACGGCCCTCTGCGTCACAACCGATTTGAGCTTCTTGTAAACCCACTTGTTCTTCAGTACGCGATAAAACCACAGCGCCAGCGCCATCACCGAATAGAACCGCAGTATCACGCTTGGTCCAGTCGATGAAGAATGAAAGACGCTCTGCACCCACAACGATCGCATTGCGGTAGTTGCCCGCTTGAATCAATCGAGTTGCTGTTTCAACACCGTAGATAAAGCCTGTACACGCTGCATTAAGGTCAAAAGCTGCTGCGCTCTTGATGCCTAAGTTCTGTTGAACTTTAGACGCGGTATTTGGAATAAGAGAGTCTGGACTGCACGTCGCTACGATCACAAGATCGATATCTTCGGCTGTTAAACCAGCACACGCCATTGCATGTTGAGCAGCAACGGTCGCTAGCTCAGAGGTATTTACATGACTGATACGACGATTTTCGATACCAGTTCGAGTACGAATCCACTCGTCAGACGTATCAATGAAAGTGCTTAAATCATCATTGGATAGCACGGCTGGTGGCAGACACTTTCCCCAGCCCGTAATTTCAGCGTAAAATTTTGTCATCATTTACCTGTTTATTGTTTGTTTTTATTTGAGTATCTTATTCTTGTTTTAAACAGTATAAGCGTTCCGTACATGATTCGTAAATCGCGTTAGGCACGGAGACGCAATAAAAAGAGAAAGTTATGTCTACATTCAACACACGTTGCCCTTCTTGCGGTGGCATAAACCGAGTTCCTTCAGAAAGAATTTCAGAAAGCCCTACTTGTGGTAAGTGCAAAAACGCACTTCTAGACGGTGCACCAATCGAAGGTACGTCACTGAATTTCCAATCAATTTTGAACAGTTCACAGCCTGTCGTTGTCGATTTTTGGGCGACATGGTGCAACCCATGTGTAGGTTTCGCACCTGTATTTAGCGATGTCGCTAAAGAGCGCGCTGGCGATGTTCGATTTGTTAAAATTGATACCGAAGCTCAACAGCAACTGGCGGCTATGTATCAAATCAGAAGCATCCCAACGGTGATGGTGTTCAAGAACGGTCAACGTGTTGATACGATTAACGGTGCACTGCCAAAAGGTCAATTTGATCAGTGGCTTAATCAAGCACTAACTAAGTAATACTATTGGTTAAGCTATTGATTTAGCATTACTTAATTCTAAGTAAGCACACAAAAATAGGTTAGAGAGTCTTACCAAATCAAGACTATCTAACCTACTGTTTTATTTATGGTTATCACTTAACTTCTTGAATAAAACTACAGCTTCGCCTTTCGCTTGAATATTAGATTCTTGCTTGCCAAACCCGTATTGCTGTTTGATTTGATCTGCGACTTTCTCAGCAATCATAATGGTTGGTGCATTGGTGTTTGCCCCAATCAGTGTCGGCATCACAGAAGCATCAATGACTCTCAAATTATCCAATCCATAAACTTTGAGATCTTTATCTACCACAGCTAAAGAATCGCTACTAGGTCCCATTTTACAGGTCCCGATCGGGTGATACTGAGTGTCTGCACGATTGCGAATATCTTGCTCGATAGCCTTGTCATCACTGGCGTCCACAGGGTAGAAAGCATTGCCTCGGATATCATCAAACGCGGAACTCTCTAACATTTGATACTGCTTCTTCCAGCCCTTAATCATGATCTCCATGTCTTCAGGATGACTGAAAAACGCAGGATCGATCTTAGGCGGATCATAGGGATCATTACTATTGAGCGTTACGGTGCCGTAGCTCTTCGGTCGCAATAAGGTGACATGAGAGGTAAAGCCATGACTGGTATGAATTTTTCTAGCATGGTCATCTACAACAGCGACCACAAATACAAACTCTAAATCCGGTACAGCGATATGATCTTCGGAACAGAGAAAGCCTATTCCCTCTGCAAAATTACTGCTCATTTTACCGCGGCGTTCTTTGCGCCATAGTGGTAAGGCTTTGGTCATTTCAGAGGCCATTTGCAGCGAGATACCAAAAGTTTCACGCTTTTCACTGCATTTATACGAATGTACTAAGTCGATATGATCTTGAAGGTTCTTGCCCACTCCAGGTAATTCATGAACCTGTTCGATTCCATGTGTCTCTAGTTCAGTTTGAGCACCGACACCAGACAGTAACAGCAATTGGGGAGAACCAAACGCGCCAGCGGAAAGAATCACTTCTTTGTTGCATCGTATCTGATAGCGCTTTCCGCTAGAACCATATTCAACACCTATCGCCTTCTTGCCTTCAAACAAAACCTTATGTGTGGTGGCTTTAGTCACGACCGTGAGATTCGATCGTGAAAGGTTTGGCGTTAAGTAAGCCTTGGCAGCACTGCATCGTTCACCATTCAGCTGTGTTACCTGCGTCGGCATCGCCCCAAACTGAGCAGCGCCGTTAATATCCTCATTGCGAGGTACACCTATCGATTCACACGCCGTTAAATAACGTTCCAACATAGGGCTTGGCGATCTAAGATTGGCCACATTAAGAGGACCACCTTGGCCATGGAACTCATCTTGGTGGACTTCGTTGTTTTCTGCTTTCTTAAAGTAAGGCAAACAGGATTCATAGTTCCAGCCAGCATTGCCCAAGCTTTCCCATCTATCGTAGTCATAGCGATGTCCACGAGCGTACATCATGGCATTGATAGAGCTAGAACCGCCAAGTGTCTTACCTCTAGGCTGATAGCCTTTACGACCGTTCAAACCCGGCTGTTCAACCGTTTCGAATGCCCAATTATTGAGTTTGGTTGGCATCATCGCCACCACGCCAACGGGTGTGTGAATGAATGGGCTGGTGTCTTTACCACCCGCTTCTAACAAGCAAACCGTCACATCAGGATCTTCCGACAGCCGAGAAGCCATCACACACCCAGCTGAACCACCGCCAACAATAATAAAATCATAACTATCCATTTGCCATCTCCGCTATTTCTAGTGGGTGTAACTCACGCTTCAAGATTTTTCCGGTTGCTGTCATGGGTAAGGCTTTACGAATGAATACCTTACGCGGGTATTTGTAGTCGGCGAGTTGCTCACGACACCATGCTATCAAGGCGGCACTATCACATTGCGTATGTTCGTGAAGAACCACATGCGCGTGGATCTCCTCGCCTAAATGTTCATGATGCTCGCCTACCACCGCGACCATTTCGACATCGGGGTGACACATCAACACTTCTTCGACTTCACGTGGATAAACGTTGTACCCACCACGAATAATCATGTCTTTAACACGGTCAACAATGAACAAATTGCCATGCTCATCGACGCGACCGATATCTCCCGTTAAGAACCAACCATCACGAATAGATTCAGCTGTCGCCTCTGGCCTTTGATAATAGCCTTTCATCACACTTGGGCTTTTAATGCAGACTTCGCCGAGTTCACCCATAGCGACAGAGTTGCCTTGTATATCAGTAATCTTGATGAGGTGGCCACATAAAGGCTGACCGACACTACCCGATAAACGATCGCCATCAATATGATTAAAGGTCGCAACCGGCGCCGTTTCCGAGAGCCCATAACCTTCTAAGACTGGTAATTCAAAACGAGATTCAAACTGTCGTATAACCTCAAGCGGCATAGAAGCACCGCCAGAAACACCTAACCTCAAGCTGTGTTTAACCTGTTCAGAGCGTTTGCTTGTGTTTTCTAAACTATCAGAAGACTCTTCTCCCGCCTTTAATAGCGCGATATACATAGTAGGAACACCCGCAAACACGCTGACTTTATGGCTAATGATCTGTTCAATAACCAATGACGGTTCAAAACGAGGAATCAACACCATGGTGGACCCTGTTAGCACACTCGCGTTCATCATCACCGTCTGACCGAAGCTATGGAATAAAGGCAGTGTAGCCATTGTGGTGTCGCTGTACTCCAATCTCATTAGATACTGTGACGACATCGCATTGGTTTGCATGTTGGTGTGGGAAAGCTCAGCCCCTTTTGGCTGACCCGTCGTGCCAGAGGTATAAAGGATCACAGCGGTATCATCGCCATGACAAGCCACAGACTCAAAAGGAGTAAAAGGTTGTGCCAACCAATCAGCGATTGATTCATGCTCCTCATTACTTTCTAAAGTAGTGTCTGTGTTTGTTGGGATAGGCATCTCGACAAAGTGTTCACAGTGGTTTGCCTGCTCAAAACCTTGTAAACCATAGCGACCAATTGGAAGCTCTTCACTGCCGTCAAAACATAAATAGGCCTTCGCGTTAGAGTCATTAAGGTGATAAGCGATCTCTCTGGCCTTGAATAGCACGTTCAAAGGCACGACTACACAACCCGCTTTTAGAATCCCGTAATAGGCTATCGGAAAGTAAGTCACGTTCGGGCATGACAACGCTACCTTATCTCCGTTCTGCAACCCAAGTCTTTTCAAGTTAGCAGCCACGTTTCCAGAAAGTTGTTCTAACTGAGAAAAACTGATTTCATCCGATCCCATACGCAGAGCGGCTTTAGTTGGAAAAAGCGAAGCGCTACGCTCCAAATTAACAGCAAGATTGTGCATCCATGATCTCCTTGTGCGGCTTAGACCTGTTTGTGACGGTCACCGTAGACGTTCTAATCGTTGTAATAAGTCTCTTTCTTGTCATCACGAGCCTGCACATTGGTGTGTCATGTAGATAAGAGTCGTTATTGAGCAAAATGTTTGAGACGCTCCAATGTGCAGTCCAATAAATTACAACATTTCGATAACATTTCGAACAGGTTTCAAAAAGACAAAAACCGGTGATATTCGGACACAGCCTGCGCTAGCCCAATAAAACCTTGCACACATAAACCAAAATTTGGAACAAGCTTGCGAAAGTGAGAACAAGCAACAGGCGTAAATGTTAAAAGTTCGGTTAAGATATCGATATTCAACAAGAGGCAGCTTATGGAATACACCGCAGTTTACGAACCCGACATGCAAGCATTCGGCATTCTGGATCTTCAGTTGCTGCATCGTTACCTGTCGCCTGTTCTCAGTATCGAAGAGTTGCTCGAAGGCAGTAACATCGATGCTCTCCAACTCAACACACCCGATACACACATCACTTTGGCGCAAAAGCTTGCTGTGTTCAGTAATGCGTTAGCGAATTCCAACGAAGACGGATTGGGGCTTAAAGTTGGCCAACAAGCGAGGTTCAGCGATTTCGGCGTGCTCGGTTATGCGGTGTTTAGCAGCGAAACACTACTCGATGCCTTTTTAATCGGGTTTAAGTATCTGCAACTTGCTGGCCCTGTCCTCAGGAAAACCATGTCTGTAGAAGACAACATTGGTTACTTTCGCGCAGAGCAACTTATCGAACTCGATTCTTTACTGCCCTTTTGTTGTGAATACTGGTTCGCAGCGATACACAGTTTGTGCGAAGAGGTCTTACAGCAGCCCTTTCCTTCTCAAGTGATCCGCTTCCCCTATCCAAAACCTGAATACGGCGATCTATACACAGAGATTTTCCGCTGCCCGGTTGAATTCAATAGTGACCGGCTTGAATGGGAGTTCGACGCAACCACCTTGTACTCATCTCTTCCTACCGCCAACCCCATCACTTTACAGATGTGCTTAAAATCGTGTGATGACATGTTGGCAAAAGTCAGTGCACCCAGTAGCCTCAAAGAGAAAGTCTCTCAGATGCTGATTGAAAGGCCAGGATGTTACCCTTCTATAGAATCCATTTCTTCAGAACTGGGCATGTCTTCTCGAACTCTGCGTCGTCACCTGAAAGCAGCGGATACGAGCTATCAGAAGATACTGGACCATGTTCGCTTTCACCTTTCCCGGCACTACCTTTCTTCAACTCGAATGAGTATTGAAGAGATATCTGAACGAGTTGGCTTTTCTGATAGCGCTAACTTTCGTCATGCCTTTCGTAAGTGGAGTGGTAACTCGCCACGTCAATACCGTAAAGAAACGGTCTAACACTTAAAATCCCACTCAATCCAAATCATAAAAAGACAATCACGCTGCAATCTTTTTCTAAATTAAACCACCAATGAACAACGGCTTAACGACTTTTTGCCCGCATAAAATCTCGCCAAACCACCAAATATCGCAACCGTATTTTAGTTTAGTTGGTCGATAAATTTCTTTTATCTTAACGACCATTTTTATTTGTTTTACCCAATTCAGTTTCTCCCCCATAGTCGCGGAAAATTCATCGTTTCTTTTACTATCAGAGGCTCCTGCATTGGACAACATCCAACCAACAACTCGCATAACTGTTCCTGTTATTGCATTGTCTTTTTACGCGATCGCTTCAGGCTACTTAATGAGTTCATTACCATTAATGCTGTCTGAGTATGGCTTAGACAAAGATCTATCGAGTTGGTTGGCGAGTGCATTCTATGCAGGTCTACTGGCTGGTACATTATTGATTGAACGTGCCATTGCGCGTGTTGGCCACAAAGATGCGTTCGTCATCGCATTGAGTGTGTTCATCGCAACGATCCTTGTATTGCCATTGATCCCACACCAAGCAGTATGGCTACTAGCTCGCTTTGTGGCTGGTGTGGCGGTTGCAGGTATCTTCGTGATTGTAGAGTCTTGGCTAATGAGCGGTGACGAGTCACAACGCGCAAAACGTCTCGCTATCTACATGTGTTCACTGTACGGCGGTTCTGCAGTTGGTCAGCTTGGTATCGGTTACTTAGGTATTACTGGTGGCGTACCTTTCATCGCAATGTTCACCCTTCTGTTTGGTGCGATCATTGTGCTGATGTACGGACAAGCAACTCCACCACAGATCCACGATGTGCAATCTTTGTCTTTAAAGCAGATCAGCAAATTAAGCCACAGCGCGCTAATTGGCTGCATTGTTTCCGGATTAACGCTAGGTGCGATTTACGGCTTGATGCCAGTTGAACTTGCTCAACGTAACATTGCACACGAAGACATTGGTGGTTTGATGGCTTTGGTTATCATGGGTGGTATGGCTGTACAGCCGATGGTGACTTGGTTATCTCACCACGTAGGACAAGTGTTATTAATGGCTCTGTTCTGCCTGCTAGGGGTTGCAAGCATTGGTGTGCTGACTATCAATCACGATTTCTACGTACTAGGCATGAGCTTGTTCGTATTAGGCATGGCCACATTTGCGCTATACCCAATCGCGATTAACTTAGGTTGCCGTAACCTTGACCCAAGCTACTTGGTGTCAGTGACTCAAATCATGCTACTTTGCTACAGCATCGGTTCTGTTGCGGGACCAATCGTTGCAGACAGCTTTATGGATTCACAAGCAGGATTGTTCACTTACCTGTTCTCGTCTCTACTTGCTACAACGATCTACATGTTGATTGCTAGCCTAAAGCGCTCTCACCTACAGATTGCAGGCGAGTAAGCTTAAATAGACAGACACTAGATGCGTGTCATTAGGGCTCCGAGTTCAGACTTTATGTCTAAGCGAAGGGCCCTTTTCAACTCATGCCTATATGTAACCTTCTTCTCCCACACTTCTCATTTCATCGTGCAAGGCTAACCAAGAAGTCGATGGCTCTTTCGATATTGACTGGGTGATAAACCGAAATGCTTTTTGAAGCGATGCGAAAAGTTATAAGGATCTTTGTAGCCCAAGCGATTAGAAATCATAGAAACTGACCAATCTTGATATTTCAACAGGCTGGTGGCTTTATCCATGCGTAATTGAATCAATTTACTGCGTGGCGACAGGTTAAATAGCGTCTTGGTGACTCGATTGAGTTGCTCTTCACTGATGAACACTCTTTCAGCCATCCCAGCCACTGTCCATGGCTGGTGCAGACTACTTTCAATTTCGTTATAGAGCGCTTGAACACGTGCAGTGGTGCTGGTCGACTTCGGCTCAAACCCTGTTAATGTTCGGATAATTTCGCTCAAGAGTAACTTACGGTAACTGGCTCTACCGCCTATCTCAAAGTAAACCAAGTTCATTAATGACCAGATCTGCTCACACTCTCCAAAGGGCACAATCCCCTGCCCTAAACTAGCTATGTGCTGCCATTGCTTAGTGTCAGGCGTCAACATCCACGCCATTTTCCAATAATTATATTGAGGATCGAGTTCAAAACGAAATGGGGTTTCAGCAGGAAGCACCACGAGTGTATAAGGTGTAATCGCTTGGACCGATGTTGCGGTTGTTAGAATCCCGCCACCTTCCATAGTGAAAATCAACGTATGAACATTAACGGATTCGCGCTCAACCCAGTAGCCATCATATAGCTTCGCCATGCCGCCCATATAGACACCAAAGCTTTTCATCTCTGGAATATCTTCAACGGTCAAAAAACGTTCTTTGCACTGTTCCGCGAGAAAAACATCATCATGCCAAGTTGATTTTGGTCTCATTGCATCAATGACGGATTCGCACAGGTTTTGTTGTTTTTTAAACATGTTGTTACTTCGCTCAAATCACTATAGTTCTGCCATAAATCGGAGAGCTTATGACAACTAACATCAACCCTAACTCATCTATGAATAACAAGCCAGAGAGCATCTTACCTCGTATCGTTAAACTTGGTTTGCCTGTTGCTTTGCAAAGTGCGCTTGTCGCTATTCTTGCCCTTGCTGACGTATTAATGGTCAGTGATTATGGTATGGAAGCTGCTGCGGCTGTGGGAATTGCATCAAAATGGCACTTCGTTGCTATTATGATTATGGCAGGGTTGGCCTCAGCAAACGGAACATTAGTCGCTCAATATTGGGGAAAGAATGACCGGAAAAGCGCGCGAACGGTATCATCTATCGCGATGGTGTTTGGCTTAAAAGTTCTGTTGCCAGTGACTGCAATCATCACTCTTGGTTCTCAGTTTTTAATGATGTTGCAAACCAGCGATCAAACCGTCATTGAGCTTGGCGCGACTTACCTATGGTATGGCTTCCCTGTTTTACTGCTGACTCATATTGTTGTCGTCGTAGAAGCAAGTATGCGCTCATCAGGTGACACCGTAACTCCGCTTTTACTTGGTGCGGTGACGATTGCACTCAACATTGCGCTTAACTTCGTTCTAATCAAAGGTGCCTTTGGTATTCCCGCTATGGGTGTTGCTGGTGCAGCACTGGCGACGACACTCGCTCGCGCAATTCAAGTTTGCTTGATGTATGGCTACATGCGCGTGCGTAAACACTGGTTGTTAACCACGCCTAGCTCACCACATCGTCCATCATTATGGTTGTCTTACCGTCGTATTGCTTTGCCACTAACGATGAACGCAGTGTTGTGGGCAATGGGCACCATGGCGTACCAAATGATCTTCGGTCACATGGGCACAACGGAGCTCGCAGTATTCTCAATGCTCGCGCCTTTTGAGTCGCTGTGCTACTCGATATTCTTTGGTATCTCGGTTGCGTGTTCAGTGTTGCTTGGTCACTCATTGGGCCGTGATGAGTTTGATGACGCTATGAGTATGGGTCTGACCTTCATCAAAGCCGTGGTTGGTTTTGGGGCTGTTGTCGGTTTGATGCTGTTTATGGGTAAAGAGCATGTTCTATCATGGCTAAACCTGACCACAGACGCTTTATACCCGCTCGCTTCACCAGCAATGATGATCATGTGTTTTGCGGTTGTGATTCGTATGCTCAACATGGTGATCATTAACGGTATCATTCGTGCTGGTGGTGATAATGCATTTTGCCTGCGTATGGACTTCATCGCGATGTGGATGGTGGGCATTCCAGTATGTGTTTATGGCGCGTTTGTCGCTGGATGGGATTTCAAATACATCTATGGTTTGATGTTGGTAGAAGAAGTGGTGAAGTTAGCAATATGCTCACACCGATACTTGAGCCGACGCTGGATCAACAACCTCACCGTGACCTACGAAGAGCCTCAAGCGGCGTAAGTTACAGTTACCTTGCTATATTCAAGCTTAGATAAAACGTATCTACATCAAAAAAGGTCTGAGAAATCAGACCTTTTTCGTTTCTTTAGAAATTACTTTAAAGCGCCACTTACTTCTTGTTCATTCGGATATGACGATTAGATACATTTGGAAGCGGCTTTTCAGGCACTTTTCGTTTTTCATGAATCAGATGTCGAATCGCTAAAATAGGATGCTTAAGTAGCATTCTTGGCCCAGCATAGCGCATCACTAAACGCATTTGCTCTTTCGGGTCTGGTTTATAGCAATGAATCGGACACTTATTGCAGGTCGGTTTGGCTTCACCATAAGGGCAACGGTCAAGTCGTGTTTCGGCATAGCGTAACAGTTGATCACACTCTTCACATAACGCGCCATTCTGACGCACTGTACCGTGGTGATCTTTACAGTAGATGTGCACCATCGCAATAACGGTTTTGTACTCCGTTGCAAGCTCGCCTTGTAGAAGGTTGTTATGTTGAAACATGATTAATTGCCCAGAGATAAACCGTACAGGTTGAGATTGACGCTTTCACTTAATACGTCTTCGACTCGCTCAAACACAAAACCCAACTTAGTCAGTAATGTGATACTTCGAATGTTATCAGAGGTTGTGATGGCAACTAAATGATCGATATCAGCATTCTGCTTAGCTTGTTCAATTATTGCTTGTGCCGCTTCTTGAGCAAAACCTTGCCCATACACCTCTGGAACAAAGCCATAGCCAATATCATGCGAGTCTAAGGTATCTCTTTTAATTAACCCGCAAATACCAATTGGGGTTAATGAGCCCTTCATTTCGACCATCAATAGGCAAACACCCTTCTCTTCATGCATCTTAAGAATGTTGTTTTTGATGTATTCAACTGCCTTGTCAGTGTCGTTGATTTCCTTGTCTCCAATGTAACGCAGGAAATCTTCTGAGCTGTATAATCGCTGAATAAACACTGCATCTTGAGGCGTGATCATTCTTAATCGTAAACGTTCGGTCTCGACGGCCTGCATAGTGATATTTTCCTTGCTGAATACCATGTAAATATTGAGTTCTAGAGCTAAAATGATTATCCTCCACCGCCTAAACTAAATACAAGGCTATGCAGCAATGAACCGTAAGAAAAAAATCAATCAAATTCTAAAAAAGAAGCAGAAACAGGCGAATTCTAAACTGCATAGTAGCAACAAGCCTCGCTACATTTCTAAAGCTGACCGTGCAAAAATGGAAGCTGAAGAACAGGCTAAAGCCGCTCAAGAGCAAGCTGAAGGCACCGTTGAAGCGACTGTTGAAGCCGAAGAGACAAAAGCTGCAGAGTAAGTTGTAAACTCGCAGTTCTCTTGTCTGATACTCTTTTCAGAGCCAACAGACAAGAACAAAAAAGCAGCCTCTAATTAGGCTAATGCCGATCAGTTAA
>NZ_JBFROW010000044.1:0-36520 GCF_041471665.1 Vibrio sp. 10N.261.51.F11
TTTAAATTGTTAAAGAGCTTAACTTCTTGAGCGTTCCTTTTAAGTAAGGAGCCTCTCGAAGTGGACGGCCATTCTAGCGAATTAACATTCAGTGTCAAACACTTTTTGAAAATTAATTTTTTGTCGCTTTCCGTCTTACTGATTCTTGCTGAAGCCTTGTGGCGTCTGCCGTCTCAGTGGTGTCGCATTATAGGGAACCCTCTCAGCTTAGCAACTACTTTTTCATGAAAAATGAATAAATAGGGGTTAACTGCCTAATAGTTCACCTAAACGTAAAAAAGAGAGCATTTCTGCTCTCTTTTTGCTCAAAATCTAAGGGTATTGTTAGATAAATGCGTAAGCATCAGCGTACATATGGTCACGCTTTGCTTCTTTATTCTGAGTAAATAGGTCTCTTGCAGCGCCCGCCATTTCAAAACGACCTGCAATATAGATATCGAAATCAGCTAATGATTCGAAACTTTGCATAACAGCCTCAAGCACATTACCTGTTTGGCCATGCCAAACTTCCGGTGCTTCTTCTACTACCGGTACAAAGTGCACATTGCTATGCTTTTCTGCAATGCCAACCAACTCTTCTTTAGCATATAACTGGCACTCATCTTTTGCGCCCCAGTATAGGTAGATCTCTTTCGAGCTATTTTGCGCGATGCAGTGATCAAGAATAGAGCGCACGTAGCTGAAACCCGTGCCACCAGCAATAAGTAATAGAGGGCGATCGCTTTCTTCTTTGATCCAAGCATCTCCGTGTGGAGCATCAATCGCAATATCGCCATCTTCAGCTTGTGCCTTCTTCATCGCTTCAACCACTTCTAGTGCGTAAGCGTTGTGCTCGGCAGCACCAATGTGCAGCTCAAGCTCACCTTCGTGGCGGCAAGGGCTACTTGCGATAGAGAATGGGCGCTTATCTTTCTCGCCCATTTCAACCATCAGGTACTGGCCCGCTTTAAAAGCGACCGGTGTTTCTGGGTGAAGTAGGATTTGGTAAGTATTACAAGCCAAAGGCTCGATAGACTTCACTTTACATTTAATAGTCATGTTCTTCCTCTTACTAACCCTTAATCGGCAAAGGTTAGAACTAAATTACTTTCTGCAAATGCTTGGCAAGCAAAAATCCAGCCTTGTTGCTGCTCTTTCTCTGTGAGCATGGGTTCAAGGTGGTAACTCACTTGCCCTTCTAATTTTTTGCACATACACATTGCGCATGCGCCAACTTGGCAACGGTTTGGGAAATAGATATCGCTGTTGAGCGCAGCATCCAAGACCGTTTGCCCTTTTTCTACTGTGAAACTGATGTTTTCTGGGTATAAGACTACTTGGTAGCTCATGAAATTCCTAGCTGTTCCCAGATGCTATCAATCTTTTTCACAACATCAGGATCTTTTGTGATTGGTACACCCCACTCACGCAGGCATTCACCTTCCCACTTATTGGTCGCATCGAGACCCATTTTTGAGTGTCCAGTTTCGTTCTGCAGGAATAACGTATCTCTCGCCGGATCCATTCTTGTCGTTACAGACCAAATGATGTCATTCCAATCACTCACATTGACATCGCCATCACACACGATAACAAACTTGTTCTCATCAAATTGAGACCAAACCGCTTCCATGATTTTCTTACCATTACCGGCAGCTTGCTTATCAATAGACACCACAACCATGCTGGCATTGTCGTTTTGCAGGTGAACATCAATAATTTCAGGATGAACCTTGGTTAACTCAGCCAAGCTACCCTCAATATGTTCACTATTTACAGGTGCTGTTTGGACATCTGGCGATAACGCTAACTCTGCGTCCCACTTCTTAGTCATATCTAGACCCATCTTAGAACCTAACCCAACCACGGGTGAGGCAAAATCCAATGAATCGATCGGCGTGTTCTCTATCATCAGGCTATCGCGTGACGGATCCATATGTTCGCACATCGCTGCGGTTACTTGAGACCAATCACGTGCATTCACATCTTCATCACACACCAATACAAATTTGGTGTACATGAATTGGCGTAAGAAAGACCATACACCCATCATCACTCGCTTAGCGTGACCTGGGTATTGCTTCTTCATGGTCACGACTGCCATTCGGTACGAACAACCTTCAGGCGGTAGATAGAAATCTTCAATCTCTGGGAACTGCTTTTGAAGAATAGGCACAAACACTTCATTTAGCGCAACACCCAATACCGCTGGCTCATCAGGTGGACGGCCAGTATAGGTGCTGTGATAGATAGGGTTCTCGCGCATGGTTACATGAGTAATAGTAAACACATGGTGCTTTTCTTTCTCGTTGTAGTAACCAGTATGATCTCCGTAAGGCCCTTCATCTGCGAATTCATTCGGGTCGATGTAACCTTCCATCACGATTTCTGCACTTGCGGGAACTTCTAAGTCGTTGCTGATTGATTTAACGACCTCAGTTTTACTACCACGTAGTAAGCCTGCAAACGCGTACTCAGATAAACTATCCGGCACTGGCGTAACCGCACCAAGAATGGTGGCAGGATCAGCACCAAACGCTACCGATACTGGGAATGGTTTCCCAGGGTTAGTTTCCATCCAATCACGCAGATCCAATGCTCCACCACGGTGGGCTAACCAACGCATGATGATTTTATTCTTGCCGATCTTCTGCTGACGATAGATACCTAAGTTTTGGCGTTTCTTGTTTGGACCACGAGTAACCGTTAAACCCCATGTTAGCAATGGCGCGACATCATCAGCCCAACAGCTCATCACAGGGATTTTATCTAGGTCGACGTCATCGCCTTGCCATACCACTTGTTGGCAAGCCGCTTTGCGAAGGCGTTTAGCTGGCATGTTTAAGACTTGCTTAAACACAGGTAGTTTATCAAGAGCGTCTTTAAAGCCTTTTGGTGGCTCAGGTTCTTTTAGGTAAGCAAGCAACTTGCCCACTTCACGCAGTTCTTTGACTTCTTGACGTCCCATACCAATAGCAACCCGATTAGGTGTACCAAATAGATTGGTCAAAACGGGCATGTCATAGCCTACTGGATTTTCAAACAAAAGAGCCGGGCCACCAGCACGTAGAGTACGGTCGCTAATCTCGGTCATTTCGTAGTCTGGATCGACTGGGTGAGAAATGCGTTTCAACTGACCAATACTTTCAAGATGGTCGATAAAATCACGTAAATCTTTAAAACTCATAGGACTTCTACATGCTGATTATTCTGCGCTCAGTATATCAAAAAGGGTGACGCTGAGGTCCCCCTTTTTAGTGTGGTTATTGAGAGGCAAAATCCACTTTACGGTAATGCTTGCTCGATCAAAGAACTCTTCACCTGAGGGTTATCATTGACGAGATCTTGCAACCATCGCGTATGACCTTGTTTGGCGAGTTCACGCGCAACTAATGGTGCTTCATCAGCAATCGCCATCCTAGAGACAAGGAACAGCTTCACCTCTTCTGATAACGGGTTAACTTTGGTAAGCAAAGTAATCGCTTCATCTTTCAAACGCGGGTTCTTAGTCGCTGCCATCACCTGTTCAAGCGCGAACGTTTGTTTGGTTTCAGCAAGGCGAACTAGCTCAGCTTGGCTATGATAATCGGCCTTCATTCGCCATAGAATTTTGTAAACCTCTGGGTCTTCGCTCACTTGCGCTAATCGAACCACCACCTCAGTAGAAGGTAACCAACTAACAATAGAAGATGCGGTGAGTTGCTTAGTTAGGTAATCAACCGCTTCAGGAGACAAACTGTCTAGCTCTCTAATGAGCAACGCTTCTCGCGTTTGAACTTGATGTTCAGATCCAGATAACCACTCTTTTAGGTCGAGTTCCTGTTTCTCTGCATCTAGCACAAATACCAATGTCTTCTGATCTTGACGCCATTGTTTAATAAGGCGATTAGCAATTGAAGGGTAATTAAAGGCAGGTACCGTAAACTCATAGCCATCGCCACGTTCTAAGACTTGATAAGTGGGCGTGATAGCAAGTTGCTGCTCGATGAAGATAGACATCTTGGGTGTGAGTACGATTTTTTGCTGTTCAAGCTTCTTCAAGAGTTGGTAACGAGCCACCTCTTGCTGGGGAAATGTCAGGCGCTCAAGCGCAAAGCGTAGCGAATTGACTTCGTCACGTACGACAAGCTCTAGTAGTTCAGCAGTTTTCAGTTTTACTTGATCATTCTCAAGCCAAGACTCTACTGTAAGTGGAGACATCTCGGTGGCATAGCTCATACCAACCGGTGAAAATAACAGTGAAGTAGACAGGAGTAATGATGACAACAGTCCATGTTGCATTTTAACGTCCTTGTAACACTTTTGCTCATTCTGCAAGCTGGCGCTACAAAATGCAAATAAAAAGCGCCACCCGAGGGCAGCGCTTATTAAATACGATCAGCTAATCAATATTACTGACGACGCATTGCGTCAAAGAACTCATCGTTCGTTTTCGTCATTGCTAGCTTGTCGATAAGGAATTCCATTGCGTCGATTTCGCCCATTGGGTGAACAATCTTACGCAGGATCCACATCTTCTGTAGTTCATCGTTCTTGGTAAGAAGCTCTTCACGACGAGTACCAGAGCGGTTGAAATCAATCGCTGGGAATACGCGTTTTTCAGCAATCTTACGGTTAAGGTGCAGTTCCATGTTACCTGTACCTTTGAATTCTTCGTAGATAACTTCATCCATCTTAGAACCAGTATCAACCAGTGCTGTTGCGATGATCGTTAAGCTACCGCCTTCTTCTACGTTACGTGCCGCACCGAAGAAACGCTTTGGACGATGTAGAGCATTCGCATCAACACCACCAGTAAGAACTTTACCTGATGAAGGAATCACAGTGTTGTAAGCACGAGCTAGACGAGTAATAGAATCCAGTAGGATAACTACATCTTTCTTGTGTTCAACAAGGCGCTTCGCTTTCTCGATAACCATTTCTGCAACTTGTACGTGGCGAGATGCTGGCTCATCGAATGTTGAAGCAACTACTTCGCCTTTAACTAGACGCTGCATTTCTGTTACTTCTTCTGGACGCTCATCGATAAGTAGAACCATTAGTTCACACTCAGGATGGTTACGTGCAATGCTTTGAGCAATGTTTTGCAGAAGCATTGTCTTACCCGCTTTAGGCGGAGCAACAATCAGACCACGCTGACCTTTACCAATTGGAGATGCAAGGTCAAGAATACGAGCCGTAATATCTTCAGTCGCACCATTACCCGCTTCCATCACCATACGTTCGTTAGCGTGAAGAGGAGTAAGGTTTTCGAAAAGAATCTTGTTACGTGCGTTGTCTGGCTTGTCGTAGTTAACCGTGTTTACTTTAAGCAGTGCAAAGTAACGCTCACCGTCTTTAGGTGGACGGATTTTACCGCCAATAGAGTCACCTGTACGTAGGTTAAAACGACGAATTTGGCTTGGTGATACGTAGATATCATCTGGGCCAGCCAGGTATGAACTGTCGGCGCTACGTAGGAAACCAAAACCGTCTTGAAGAATTTCTAGAACACCATCACCAAAGATGTCTTCACCACTTTTTGCATGCGCTTTAAGGATGGAGAAGATAATGTCTTGTTTTCTTAGGCGAGCTTGATTTTCAAGACCTAAGCTTTCGCTAAGTTTAACAAGCTCAGACACAGGTCTGTTCTTCAGTTCAGTAAGATTCATAGTGGTGGAAGTTTGTTTAGTCAAAATAGGATCTGTTTTCTTAAGTTAAGAAGGATTTGGTCACAGGATCGACCAAGAAGAGAAATTCGTTCAATTAACGTGCGATAAATTAGCACTAAAACTAAGACTAGTCCATAGCTTAGAAAAAACAAAACCGCGCATTTGTTAACTGCACGGTTTCTTTTCAAATGCTGACCTGATTAAAGGTTAGCGTCTAAGAACTCTTTAAGTTGAGTTTTAGACAATGCACCAACTTTAGTTGCTGCTACGCCGCCATCTTTGAAAAGAAGTAGCGTTGGAATACCGCGAATACCAAACTTTGGTGGAGTACCAGCATTTTGGTCGATATTTAATTTACCGATTGTGAGCTTGCCTTCGTACTCGTCTGCGATTTCATCAAGAATCGGCGCAATCATTTTACATGGACCACACCATTCTGCCCAAAAATCAACAAGAACAGGGCCTGCAGCGTTGATTACATCGTTATCAAAACCGTCATCAGTTAGCTGCAAAATCTTATCACTCATCTTCCACTCCAATGTATTTTTTAGAACTGGTTGGATGATAACCAGTAAATAGATGCCCTATTGGAATGTATTTACTTTCGTATTGCAAGCTTAAGCTGATATTCTATAGCAATGAAAAAGACGCATATCACAGAGCAAAAGTTCGCCGACTTGGATTTACTTCCGCAAGTCATTGAAGGATTGGAGAAAAAAGGGTTCGATTATTGTACCCCTATCCAAGCCTTGGCGCTCCCGGTACTGCTCACCGGCCAAGACATTGCAGGCCAGGCCCAAACGGGTACTGGTAAAACGCTTGCGTTTCTTACTGCTACTTTTAACCACCTGCTAAAAACATCTGAGCATGAAGGGCGTAAGCCTAACCAGCCACGTGCGATTATTATGGCACCAACGCGTGAACTCGCGATTCAGATCTACAACGATGCTGACTCTCTGGTTGAAAGCACAGGTATCAAAGCAGCATTAGCTTACGGTGGCGAGAGCTACGACAAGCAACTAGGTAAGATCGAAGAAGGCGCAGATATCTTAATTGGTACGACTGGCCGCATCATCGATTTCTACAAGCAGAAGGTATTTAACCTTAACCACATTCAAGCTGTTGTTCTTGACGAAGCTGATCGCATGTTCGATCTTGGTTTCATCAAAGACATCCGCTTCTTGTTCCGCCGTATGCCTGAGCCAAAAGATCGCCTGAACATGCTGTTCTCTGCGACATTGTCTTACCGCGTACAAGAGCTAGCGTTCGAACACATGCACAACCCAGAGCATGTTGTTGTTGAGCCAGAGCGTAAAACAGGTCACCGCATTCAGGAAGAGCTGTTCTACCCATCAAACGAACACAAAATGGCACTGCTGCAGACTCTAGTTGAAGAAGAGTGGCCAGAGCGCGCTATCATCTTCGCTAACACTAAGCACAAATGTGAGTCTGTTTGGGGTCACCTAGCTGCAGATGGTCACCGTGTTGGCCTGCTAACTGGCGATGTTCCTCAGAAGAAACGTGAAAAGATTCTTGAGCAATTCACTAAAGGTGATGTTGACCTGCTTGTCGCAACCGACGTTGCAGCACGTGGTCTACACATTCCTCAAGTAACACACGTATTCAACTTCGACCTACCTGATGACTGTGAAGATTACGTTCACCGTATCGGCCGTACAGGTCGTGCTGGTGCAAGTGGTCACTCGATCAGCTTTGCTTGTGAAGATTACGCAATCAACTTGCCACCAATCGAAGAATACATTGAGCACGCGATCCCTGTGTCTGACTACGATGCTTCTGCACTGCTAGAAGATCTACCAGCACCATTGCGCTTACGTACACGTAACCCGCAACAACGCCGCTCAAACAACAATGGCCCACGCAACGGGAACCGTAAACCAAACCAGAACCGTCGCCCACGCCAACCGCGTCATAACAAGGAAGCTTAGTCGCTTATGAGTCAAACAGTGTCACCCCCGCTTTACGCTGCAATCGACCTCGGGTCGAACAGTTTTCATATGCTCGTTGTGCGTCATATCGATGGCAGCGTACAAACCATGGCTAAAATTAAGCGCAAAGTGCGTTTAGCTGCAGGCTTAGATGAAAATAATGCGCTTAGTACAGAAGCCATGCAGCGCGGTTGGGACTGTTTGAGTCTCTTTGCAGAGCGACTTCAAGATATTCCGAAAGAAAATATCCGCATTGTCGGTACAGCGACCCTACGTACTGCTATCAATGTGGATATATTTCTAGAGAAAGCGAACCAGATCCTTGGTTACGACATCAATGTTATCTCCGGAGAAGAAGAAGCTGCGACTATCTATAAAGGCGTAGCACACACTTCTGGTGGCAGCGGCCGCCGACTGGTCGTTGATATTGGTGGCGCAAGCACCGAAATGATCATAGGTGAAGGCTTCTCAGCAAAAGCACTAACTAGCCTGAAGATGGGCTGTGTTACCTGGCTTGAGCGCCACTTTAAAGATCGCCAATTAACCGCAACCAACTTTAACAATGCCATTGAAGCGGCTAAGTCTACGTTGGCTCCTATCCTAGAGAGCTACACTGATATCGGATGGGATGTGTGTGTTGGTGCCAGTGGTACCGTTCAAGCACTGCAAGAAATCATGTTGGCGCAAGGCATGGATGAAGTCATTACTCATGCCAAGCTTAAGCGTTTACAGAAACAAGCTATGATTACCGAGCGCTTGGAAGAGCTAGAAATAGAAGGATTGACCCTAGAGCGTGCATTAGTGTTCCCAAGTGGCCTTTCTATTCTTATCGCTATTTTTGAGCTACTTGAAATTGATTCAATGACACTCGCAGGCGGTGCACTCCGTGAAGGCCTAGCCTACGAGATGGTGGATGAACTTCGCCAAGAAGATATTCGTGCGCGTACCATCAAGAGCGTGCAATCACGTTACCAAATGGACGTAAGCTACGGTGAACAAGTTGCTGTAGTCGCACAAACTCTGTTAGAGCAAGCGGGCGCCGAAGAGTGGGTTTCAGAACCTCAAGCTGGCGTGCTATTGCAAACCGCAGCTAAGCTTCATGAGATTGGTTTAACCATCGATTTCAAAAAAGGCGGCGAGCACAGCGCTTACCTACTGCAGAACTTAGACCTGCCAGGCTTTACTCGAGCGCAAAAGCACTACTTGGGTGAGTTAACACGTCGCTACCGTGAACAGTTAACCTCATTGCCAGAGCAACATGCAATCTCAGGCACCAGCAGCAAGCGTATTTTACGAATTCTGCGTTTAGCTATTTTGCTGACCCACCGTCGCAATCCAGCGTTAGAGCCTGAGTTTAAGCTTGCAACCGATGGTAACAATCTGACCTTAACGCTTTCTAAGCAATGGCTAGCAGACAACCCGCTGACCGCTGCTGAGCTAGAGATCGAGTCGAATAGACAAACCGATATTGGCTGGCCATTGAATATTGAATGCCTCTGATATTAATATCTGACGCTAGAAATTAAAAAAGCCCAAGTTAGTAGACTAACTTGGGCTTTTTCTTATCGCTGCATTAATGCTTTGTGTTACAAATCTCAAACTTAAGCGTTAACACCTGTCGCTTTAAAATCAGGGTTCACTGCGGTTAACTTCTTAACCACGTAATTAAGAAGCACACCGTACATTGGAACAAATAGACCTAAGCTGATGATAAGCTTGAATCCGTAGTCGACCAACGCAATTTCAGTCCAGTGCTCAGCCATGAATGGATCTGGGCTTTGGTAGAAGGCAATCGCAAAGAACGCGATGGTATCAATGGCATTACCAAAAAGTGTCGAACACGTTGGCGCAACCCACCATTGCTTCATTTGGCGTAAGCGGTTGAACACATGCACATCCAAGATCTGACCGAGCAAATAAGCCATGAAGCTTGCCGCTGCGATGCGTGCAACAAACAGGTTGAACTCGCCTAGTTGGCTAAAGCCTTGGAATGAACCTTCAAAGAACACCACAGACAATAAATAAGAAACGGCCAGTGCAGGCAACATCACTAAGAAAATGATTTTACGGGCAAGCTGCGCGCCAAAAATGCGTACGGTCAGATCGGTCGCTAGGAAGATAAACGGGAAAGTGAAAGCACCCCAAGTGGTGTGCATACCGAAGACGGTAAAAGGTAGCTGAACCAGATAGTTGCTTGACGCAATAATCACCAAATGGAACAAAACTAATAGTGCTAAGGCTTTGCGCTGTTGCGCAGGGGTAAAGTTACTCATGCTGTACCTTTTTAGTTTGGTTTGGGGGTGAGGGAACCCAAATCGAGTCATTTCTTCGAATAATCCAAGAAAGCTCTTACCAATAATGTGAATTAAAAAATGTATCTAAAAATTGCTCTGCTGAGCGGCGGGCGATTATACATTAATCAATATTGGCTGCAACGGTGAGAACAAACGCAAACGTTTATTCTCACTTTTATTGGTGAATAGCTCTAGAAGCTGTGTTTTAGAAGAGATGCCAAAAGTTAAAAACCGCGCTTGAAAAGCGTCGCGAGATAATCAAACTCTTCTCGGCTTTCTTCAGCGTTTAACGACTCAAACCAAATTGATTCACTGTAATGTTCGGACTTTAAGAACATTCGGCAATATTCAAAATCAATCAACCAAGAATGCATATCGGCGTCCCATTGCTTTTCAACAACTGACGCTGACAACAACGCCACCAGCTTTTCACCTAGCACTTCATAAGAATCAAAATCAAAACTTGGAGACGTAATCAATAAACGCCCTTCCTCAGCTAAATACTCTCTTAAGCCAAATTCTGTTTGTGTTGTCATGTCCCTATCAACCTTATTCTTTTTCTATTAGTTAGACGTTTCTCGCAAACTAGCCGTGTGTGGTGATGTGTTCTTGAATCAGATCTAGGAATGGGTCTGCGTACTTATCGAGTTTACGTTGACCGACACCGTTGACTGCCAGCATTTCTCCGTATGAAGTAGGTAGTATTTCAGCCATATCAATCAAGGTCGCGTCACTGAATACCACATATGGTGGCAAGCCATCTTCATCAGCAATCGACTTACGCAGCTTACGCAGTTTCGCAAACAGCTTCTTATCGTAATTCTTGCTGCTTAACTTATCGGACTTAGCATTACGCACCGCTGTATCTAAACGAGGAACAGCTAATTCCAAAGACATCTCACCGCGCAGCAGCGGGCGGGCTTCTTCTGTTAGCTGTAAAGTTGAGTTACGAGTGATGTTCTGGAACAGCAAGCCTTTATGAATCAGCTGACGGAAGATACTGATCCAGTAATCATGACTGTGATCGCGGCCAATACCGTAGGTAGATAGCTTATCGTGACCATTATCGCGGACACGGATGTTCTGCATGCCTCGCATTACTTCGACCACGTAGCCCATACCAAATGACTGATTCACACGGTACACACAAGACAACGCCTTCTGTGCTTCTTGGGTCGCGTCAAAGTGTTTTGGTGGATCTAAGCAGATATCGCAGTTGCCACATTGCTTCTCGCGATATTCGCCAAAATAGTTAAGCAGAACCTGACGACGACACGTTTGCGCTTCAGCAAAGGCACTCATCGCATTCAGCTTGTGCATCTCAACTTGTTTCTGTGGGCCTTCTTCTTTCTCATCTAGCATACGACGCAGCCAACCCATATCAGCCGGGTCAAACAACATCATCGCTTCAGCAGGCAAACCATCACGACCTGCACGGCCTGTCTCTTGATAGTAAGACTCGATATTACGTGGGATATCAAAGTGCACCACGAAACGTACGTTGGGTTTGTTGATGCCCATACCGAAAGCCACAGTCGCGACCACGATCTGAATATCATCGCGTTGAAAGGCTTCTTGAACGTAAGCACGCTCATCGGTGTCCATACCAGCGTGATAACCCGCGGCGCGAATACCGTTATTGCACAGCTTCTCGGTCACCATCTCCACTTTCTTACGGCTACCACAGTAGATGATGCCGCAATTGCCCTTTTGTGTTTCTAGGTAGCGAACCACCTGTGACACGGGTTTGTGCTTCTCAACCAAGTTGTAGCGAATATTAGGGCGATCAAAGCTGCCTAAGTAAGTATGCGGGTCCAGGAGCTGTAAGCGCGAGATAATATCTTTGCGCGTCGCATCATCAGCGGTTGCTGTGAGCGCCATGTAAGGCACATGCGGGAAATACTGTTTAAGCTGACCTAATGATGCGTATTCAGGGCGGAAGTCGTGACCCCATTGAGAGATACAGTGCGCTTCATCGACTGCAATCATCGAAAGCGGTAAACCTTGAAGACGCTCGATAAAATCACGCATCAACACACGCTCTGGTGACACATACACCATTTTCAGCTGACCTGAGTTCATACGATTGAACACATTCAGCAATTGGTCACGTGGCATTGAAGAGTTAATACACTCAGCGGCAACACCATTGGCCTTCAATTGGTCGACTTGGTCTTTCATCAACGAGATCAGCGGTGAGATAACCAGAGTCAGCCCTTCACGAACCAAAGCCGGAATTTGGTAACACAGAGATTTACCACCACCGGTTGGCATAATCACCAAGCTGTCTTTGCCTTCAACGGCCAAATCAATGACCTCTTGCTGACCATCGCGAAAGCTTTGATAGCCGAACACATCTTGCAAGATGGTTTGCGCATCATTCGCGGGAGTTGGTATTTGCTCAGCAATCAGAGTGGCGGTCATTGTGGTTCCTAATCGAGGTATGAAATCAGCAAGCATCTTCGGCAAGCAAGTCGCACATTGTAGAGGGGAACGCTGGCGAATTAAACCGCAAATTGTTAGGTGAAAAGGGTTATCGCTCCTATACTGACCAACTCTCTTATAAATCTTATTAATAAGCACTCAGTGCTAGAGAAAGATGCATGACACAGGAAGAACAACAACGTACGCGCCAAGGAGTTTTGCTTGCCGTCGGCGCTTACACAATGTGGGGTATCGCCCCTATATATTTCAAATCTTTAAGTGACGTTTCCCCGTTAGAGATCCTCAGCCACCGTGTAGTATGGTCTTTTTTCCTACTCGCTTTCTTACTGCACATTGGCCGCAGCTGGCGTAAAGTCCGCGACACCTTGACCTCAAAACCAAAAATGCTCTATTTGGTAGCGACGTCTATTTTGGTGGGTGCTAACTGGCTGATCTTTATCTGGGCGGTGAATTCCAATCACATGCTCGATGCCAGTTTGGGGTATTACATCAACCCTCTGATTAACGTGTTACTTGGGATGCTCTTCCTCGGCGAACGCTTACGTAAGCTGCAATGGTTTGCTGTGGCTCTTGCTGCGATTGGCGTATTAATCCAATTAATTGCCTTCGGCTCAGTACCGATCGTCGCCATTGCCCTAGCCTTTAGCTTTGGCTTTTATGGCTTGCTGCGTAAGAAAGTCAGCTTAGAAGCACAAACGGGTCTGTTCATTGAAACTCTGGTGATGCTGCCTCTCGCCGCAACCTACTTACTGTTTATTGCCGATAGCCCGACCTCAAACTTATCGATGAACCCGATGCAACTCAACCTATTACTGGTTGCTGCCGGTGTGATCACCACGGTTCCATTGCTGTGTTTTACTGGCGCTGCAACTCGCTTGAAGCTATCAACACTCGGTTTCTTCCAGTACATCGGTCCAAGCTTGATGTTCTTACTGGCGGTTCTGATCTACGGCGAAGCCTTTACCTCAGATAAAGCGATCACCTTTGCTTTCATATGGGGAGCACTGGTTATTTTCAGCTTTGATGGCCTGCGTAACAACAAGAAGAACAAACGCGCGAAACAGTGATATTGATCGTTTTTTACAAGACAATCCCTTAATACGCAGATAAGCTTGGTTGAATTGATGACTATTTGACCAAGCTTTTTTGTACCATGGATAAAGTCCACTACTACTCTACCCCAACAGAAGATATCAGCCTGATCCAAGCTCAATACCAAGAGTTTGCTTTTCAGCGTCACTATCATTTGGACTTTCACATCGGCTTAATTACCCAAGGGCAGCAAAAATTCGCCTATAAAGGGGCGAGCCACCATGTCGGTGCAGGCCAAGTGGTTATCATGCCACCTGATGAGCTGCATGATGGGCACTCCAAACTCGATTCAGGTTATCAAGTCAGTGTGTTTGCAGTTTCTCCTCAATGGTTTCAAGATCTTGCCGATCCCAAGCAAAATGGTCACACATTAGGCTTTTCTGAGTTGATCCTCTCCGATCAAGCTGCGTTTTTACAATTACGCAACTTACACGGCCTGTTAATCAATCAAAGCATCAGCCAACTCGCTCAAGATTGCTTACCATTCGAGGGGTTCTCAACGATTGTCGATCGTTATGCAAAATTTGGATCGAAGAGTGACATCAAACTGGGTAATCAATCGATTAATACACTCAAAGACTATTTGATGGCGAATTTGGACCAGCCAATGCGATTAGAACAACTGTCTGAGCTGTGCGGCTTAACCACAACTCAATTCCAACGCCACTTTAAGAACAGAATGGGCATCACCCCTTACGCGTGGCTGAGCCGTTTACGTATGGAACAGAGCATGCGCCTGATTAAATCTGGGATCTGTGGTACTAAAGTCGCGCACCAAGTAGGCTTCTATGATCAAGCACACTTCTCCAAGGCATTCAAAACCACATTCGGCGTACCACCCTCACAAATCAACTAAGTGTTGATAATTTACAATTGCTCGATTTCAAATCGCGGTAAGCTACGCTCAATACGATTACTTATTTAATAATAGCGGTAACGTTATTGAGAACTGACATGAACGAAGTCACCATACTGATCACCCTCGCCTCTATCCATTTCATCGCTTTGATGAGCCCCGGCCCTGACTTTGCGTTAGTCGTGCAAAATGCGACACGCCACGGCAGACAAACAGGCTTGTACATTGCGCTTGGTTTATCTTGCGGGATCTTACTGCATTCGTTGCTCAGCCTGACGGGAATCAGTTACCTAGTCCACCAGCAACCAACCCTATTTGCCATTATCCAGTTGGCTGGCGGTAGCTACTTGCTGTACTTAGGCTACGGTGCACTTAAAGCAACCTGGCAAATCATTCAGAACCACGACGATGACGACGATACCGTCAATGCCAAAGATCTGATTCTGACCAACAAGCGTCAGGCATTTTCGAAAGGGTTTGCGACCAATATTCTCAACCCAAAAGCTTTGGTGTTCTTTATTAGCTTGATGTCGAGCTTAGTGCCTGCCGACATGTCTCTATCAGGTAAAGGCTTTGCGCTTATTATCTTGTTTGGTCTGTCTCTGTTTTGGTTTTCACTACTGGCGTGGATGCTTTCGACTAAGGCTCTACAGAAGAAACTTAGCGAAGCAACGGTATACATCGATGGCTTATGTGGCGTGGTATTCAGCCTGATTGGCGCGAGTATTCTTTGGCAGTCGCTGTCCGGTTTAATCGCTTAAATTCGAATCAAGATTACAATTCGTTAACAACGCACTGGCTATCTAATCTTTCCGCTGCCAATCTAGCTCTGCATATTAAAAGGAGAAGATCATGCAGTGGAAAACAAAACTAACAACCCTCGCCACTTCTACCCTACTTTTTGCCTCTCACGTCAGTTGGGCAAATCAAGCTGCCGATTCCGTCGCACCCGAACAAAGTAGTGGTTTAGAAACCAAACAACTCGTTAAAGCCAACGATTGGATGGTCACCGCAGCCAACCCTCTTGCAACACAAGCCGGTGCTGATGTACTTGCCCGTGGTGGTAACGCAATTGACGCCATGGTTGCCGTGCAGCTTATGCTTGGCTTAGTGGAACCTCAGTCATCAGGTATTGGTGGCGGCGCGTTCCTTGTCTATTTTGATGGCAAAGACAAACAGCTCAAGACCTACGATGGCCGTGAAACTGCGCCACTTGATGCCACCCCACGTCTATTCCAAGACGAAAACGGACAACCGCTTAAATTCTATGATGCCGTGGTTGGCGGTCGTTCTGTTGCCACGCCGGGCACGGTGCAATTGCTGTGGGACACTCACCAGAAATACGGCAAGCTCGAATGGGCATCACTGATTAAACCTATCGCTCAGTTAGCTGAAGAAGGTTTTACTATCAGCCCACGTTTAGCCACCTTGATCGAAAACGACCAAGAACGTCTGAGCCGCTTTGCGACAACTAAAGCCTACTTCTTCAATGCCGATGGCAGCCCGAAAGCCGCTGGCACGCAACTTAAGAACCCTGAATACGCGGCAACGTTACACGCTATCTCGAAGGATGGTGCTAAAGCTTTCTACCAAGGTGAGATTTCTGCCGACATCATTAACACAGTACAAACAGCGAAAGGTAACCCGGGCGTATTGGCACAGAAAGATTTCGACGCCTATTCGATCAAGCAGCGCGAACCGGTTTGTTCTGCTTATGAAAGCTACGATATTTGCGGAATGGGGCCACCAAGTTCAGGTGCGTTAACGGTTGGACAAATCCTTGCAATGACTGAGCAGTTTGACCTCAAATCATGGGGGCCAAACGACGCAAAATCTTGGCAAGTGTTAGCAGACGCTTCTCGCTTAGCCTTTGCAGACCGTGGTATGTACATGGCAGACCAAGATTATGTGCCTATGCCAACCCAAGGGTTAGTGAATACTGACTATTTGCAGGAGCGTGCTCAGTTAATTACCGCAGGTAAGGCATTAGACAGCGCACCTTCAGGCACCCCACCGTGGGATCATGCGATGCAGAGAAGCCAAGATGTTTCTATTGAGTTGCCGTCCACCAGCCACTTCAACATTGTCGATAGTGATGGCAATGTCGTATCGATGACTACCACTATTGAGAATGCCTTTGGCTCACGTTTGATGGTTAGAGGTTTCCTACTCAATAACGAACTAACCGACTTCTCATTCAAGACTCATAACGATGGCAAACCTATCGCGAACCGACTTGAACCGGGTAAGCGCCCACGTTCTTCAATGGCACCGACTATCATCATGCAAGACGATAAACCTTACATGGCAATTGGCTCTCCGGGAGGCAGCCGTATCATCGGTTATGTGGCACAAGCGATCATTGCTCACACCCAATGGGACATGGATATCCAACAAGCGATCAACCAACCACACTTCCTAAATCGCTTCGGTACCTTAGATTTGGAAAAAGGAACATCAGCGGAAAACTTCAAACCTGAGCTAGAAAAGATGGGATTTGAGGTCAACGTTCGCGATCTTAACTCGGGTTTACACGCTATTCGCATCACAAAAGATGGTCTAGAAGGTGCTGCAGACCCTCGCCGTGAAGGTGCAGCTATTGGCCAATAGGGAATAATCCTCCCTTTTTACTCGCAGCCTTGTGCGAGATCTCTCACAAGGCAGTGAGTAAATATCGATATTTGATGACGAAATTAGTCACCCATAAACCGTAACCGATTGAAATTAAACAATACGTACATTTATCATTCAAATAATTATATAGAAATTCGCTTATGCACCATTGCTGATAAATAAGGAATCGGTAATATGAATGGTGTCGGAAGGATGCTGACACGGAACAGGAAACGCCAAGGACTTGGTTATCTTCAGGATGAAGATTCGATTACTCAGGATGAATAATCGGCATGGATAGCGAAATGGACATTGAATGGACGCAATAGTAACTAGGATGGTTGCTACTAAGGAAAGACAATGGACACCTCTGGACGAGGAAAGGACTGAACATCAGGATGATGTCAAGGACACCGCTCAAGGAACAAGTGACGCGCGCTAACGAGGATTGTTGGCAGATCAGGATAAGATCAAGGACACCGCTAGGAAGGCGACGAAAGGAATACGCTGAAGGATAACAGCACACTATCATGGATTTGATGCATGGAGCACACTTAGTAGCCGGATTGCTGCGAGTAAGACTATAGACCCCGATGAGCGCAAGCTCTCGGGGTTTTTCTTTATCTGTCGCTTCACTTATCCCTCTCTCAATCAAGTAAATCAAAGACCTTTGATTACAATTCGGACATTTAAAGCATTCACTTCTTAACCACTTCCGAGTAACGTAAGTCTTACTAGGCTCAACTAGTTTCATAACCATAATTAAATTAAGGACAAATTCATGTCACACGTTACCTTCAAAGGCGCTGCTGTACCGCTAACTGGCACATTCCCACAAACTGGCGAACAGGCACCAAGCTTTGCACTTGCTGCAGGCGATCTTTCTGAACTGACTCTTGCTTCTCTTGAAGGCAAGAAAGTGGTTCTAAACATCTTCCCAAGCATCGACACAGCAACTTGTGCAACGAGCGTACGTACGTTCAACGCAAAAGCGGCAGAACTTGAGAACACGGTTGTTGTTTGTATTTCTGCTGACCTACCATTTGCTGCGGGTCGCTTCTGCGAACTAGAAGGCATTGAAGGCGTTCAACACGCTTCGACTTTCCGTTCTCCTACATTCGCATCAGACTACGGCGTAGCGATTGCTGAAGGTCCGCTATCAGGCCTAACTACACGTGCAGTTGTCGTTGTTGATGAAAAAGGTGTGGTAACACACAGCGAGTTGGTTGCAGAGATCACTGAAGAACCAAACTACGAAGCGGCACTTGCAGCACTGTAAGTCTCCTTTCTAGGCAGGAATGCCTTAAGCTCGGAACCTGCCTATTTAGACTGGTTTCGAGCAATAAAAAAGAGCAGCCATTGGCTGCTCTTTCTGTTTTTAATGCGGATTACTTTTGAATGCTGAACGGTTTTTAAAGACCAAACTGCTTTTTAGATATTAAAGTAATAGATTAAAGCTGCTCTAAACGCGCGTAAGCCGTTACTAACCACTTAATCCCTTCACCATTAAACGCCACTTGAACTCGGCTTTGTGGGCCACTTCCTTCGAAGTTGATGATGGTGCCTTCACCAAACTTAGGGTGCTTCACGCGAGAGCCCAAGCTAAAGCCTGTTTCATTGAAGTTCTCTTTCACAGCGGTTTGGCTAAAGCGACCACTGCTTGCAGGGCGGCTGACTTGCGCTTTCATACGCACTTCATCCAGACAGGTTTCTGGCAGCTCACGAATAAAACGTGATGGCTTATGATATTTGTCCTGACCGTACAGACGACGCATCTCAGCATAAGTGATGTAAAGCTTCTCCATCGCACGGGTCATGCCTACGTAACACAGGCGACGCTCTTCTTCTAAACGCCCCGCTTCTTCGGCCGACATCTGGCTTGGGAACATGCCTTCTTCGACACCCACCATGAACACCATTGGAAACTCTAGGCCTTTAGCACTGTGCAAAGTCATTAACTGAACCGCATCGTCAAACTCATCGGCCTGACCTTCACCCGCTTCCAAAGCTGCGTGAGTTAAGAACGCCGTCAGCATGCTCATCTCATCCGCTTCTTCCGGCTTTTCAAACTGGCGCGTTGCCGTTACCAATTCTTCCAAGTTCTCGATACGTGCCTTCGACTTCTCACCCTTCTCTTGCTCGTACATAGCAAACAGACCCGACGATTTAATCACGTGGTCGGTTTGTTCATGCAGGCTAAGTTCCAACGTGTCATCTTCAAGCGCATTAATCAGCTCGATAAAACGACTTAATGCGCCCGCAGCACGACCGGGTAGCACTTGCTCTTCTATCAAAGCAACACTGGCTTCCCACATGGTTGCACCACGATCACGAGCAGCAAGACGAATCGTTTCTAACGTTTTATCACCCAAGCCACGCGTTGGCGTATTAACCACACGTTCAAACGCGGCATCATTACTGCGGTTGCTCATGAGGCGCATGTAGCTCAAGGCGTCTCTGATTTCTTGACGCTCGAAGAATCGCATGCCGCCGTAGATTCGGTAAGGTAGACCACCTTGGATCAAAGCTTCTTCAAGAACACGAGATTGGGCGTTATTACGATAAAGCATCGCGGTATCTTCTAACGCACCGCCTTTCTCTTGCCACTCTTTGATTTTGCTGACCGTGAAACGTGCTTCATCTAGCTCGTTATAAGCTGAGTACACAGAGATTGGCTCGCCATCGTTACCATCGGTCCACAGCTCTTTACCCATACGTTCGGTGTTGTTCGAGATAAGCTCGTTCGACGCCTGCAGAATGGTTTTAGTTGAACGGTAGTTTTGTTCAAGTCGAACCGTCGAAGCTCCTGGGAATTCATCCAAGAACTTCTGAATATTTTCGATCTTCGCACCACGCCAACCATAGATAGATTGGTCATCATCACCTACGATCATCACGCGACAATCTGGGCCAGCCATCATCCGAAGCCAAGCGTATTGGATGTTGTTGGTATCTTGGAATTCATCGACAAGGATATGCTTAAAGCGTGCTTGGTAATGCTCTCGAATGTGTTTCTTATCGCGTAATAGTTCATGCGATCTCAGCAAGATTTCCGCAAAGTCGACCAAACCAGCACGGTCACATGCTTCTTGGTAAGCAGAATAGATCTTTAACCACGTTTGAGTTATTGGATCATGGTAGGCGTCAATGTGACTTGGGCGTAACCCCTCGTCTTTCTTGCCATTGATCCACCAAGAAGCTTGCTTAGCAGGCCACTGCTTTTCATCGAGGTTTTGCGCCTTGATTAAGCGGCGTAGCAAACGAATCTGATCATCAGAATCAATGATCTGGAAATCTTCTGGCAGTTTTGCATCTAGGTAGTGAGCACGAAGGATGCGGTGACAGATACCATGGAAGGTGCCGTTCCACATGCCTGACGAACTACCCATCATCAACTCTTCAATACGACCACGCATCTCTGCTGCCGCTTTGTTGGTGAAGGTAACCGACATAATAGAGAACGGTGATGCTTGCTCTACGCTTTGCAGCCAAGCGATACGATGCACCAACACTCGCGTTTTACCACTGCCTGCACCTGCCAGAATAAGTAGGTTTTCTAAAGGTGCCGCGACCGCCTCACGTTGTTTATCGTTTAGGCCATCGAGTAAAAGCGAAGGATCTATCATTGGATATGCTCACTACTGGGTATTTATACATAAAAGTTGATTATAACCTAAACACTAGGCTGCGTTTAGGATAATAAGAAGAAAAAACAATCAAAAATTAACATCATTAATTCAATAACTTAAGAGATGAAACATCATTAATATTGATAATTTTTATAATACCGTGAAATTATTTCCCGGTTGTTCCAATCCTTTTTAGTAAGCAAGTTAACAATCCATTAACCTGCGATATGAAAATACTATTAAGTCCTAGAGGGAATGACTATGAAAAATTCTAATCTTGCTGTTACAGCTGCAATCACAAGTGTACTAGCGTTCGGCGGTGCAGTTCTTACATCAGCACCTGCGGAAGCAGCAGCAAAAGAAAAATGCTACGGCGTGGCAAAAGCTGGCCAAAATGATTGTGCAACCAAAACAAGCTCATGTGCGGGTACAGCAAAAGAAGACAACCAATCCGATGCGTTCGTAGTCGTACCTAAAGGGCTATGTGGCAAATTATCAGGTGGTAACACTCAATCATCATAATTGAGCTGCTTAGTATGGTGAGCTGACATTCAGCTCACCTCCACTTCTTGTTAGGAGAATCGTTGTGACTCAAACTCTTCACCCCTACGCAGGGGTTGGCCTTAGAACACCGCACTTGGACTTCTTTAGCCAAAATCCAGCCTTAGTAAGTTGGTTAGAAGTTCACAGCGAGAACTACTTCTTAGCTCAATCACCGCAACGACAACAACTCAGAGAAATTCGTCACGCACACAACATCAGTTGTCACGGTGTTGGGTTGTCGCTAGGTTCTGTTGAGCGCATCAATCAACATCATCTTGTGCAATTAAAAGAGCTCATTGATGATATCGAACCCTTCTTGGTTTCTGATCATCTCAGTTGGAGTCAGACAGGTGGTCATTACTTCAATGACTTGCTACCGCTGCCTTACACAGAAGAAGCATTGGAAGTCTTCTGTCGTAATGTCATCGAGGTTCAAGACAGCTTGCAACGCCCGATGTTGATTGAGAACCCATCGAGCTACCTATCCTTCAAGCATTCTACTATTCCTGAGTGGGAGTTTTTGGCTGAGGTACAAAAGCGTACTGAGTGTCGCCTACTGCTCGATTTCAATAATATTTTCGTCTCATCTTTTAATCATGGCTTTAGTTGTGAAGAGTACTTAAACGGAATACCAGCAGACAAAGTTGAAGAGATTCACTTGGCAGGTTTTACCAAAAAGAAGCTTGAACAAGGTGAGATCTGGATAGACACACACAGTAAACCTGTCTGTGACGAAGTGTGGAAACTCTACACTGACTGGGTTGCACAACATGGTTTGCGCCATACCTTGATTGAGTGGGATCTCGATATCCCAGAGCCACAAGTTTTATTGGCTGAAGCAACCAAAGCCAGTGATATCTTGTATCAACACGACAAGTTCAACCAAAGGAGTCGCGCCTCATGAGCCACTCCCTAGCAGAGGTTCAATTGGAGTTTGCTAACGCCCTACGCTATCAAAACAATGGTGAGTACTGCGACATAGTGAGCGACCATTTTACCGATGAACAACGCATCCAGATTTACCGTAATAACTTTGTGATCAGCTTGAGCGAAGTTCTGGCAGCAACCTACCCACTCACTGAAATGTTGGTTGGTGAAGAGTGCTTCCAACAGATGGCTCGTCAACATGTCTTACATTATCCATCGACCTCTGGTGATGTCAGTGGTTACGGTGAACACTTTGAACAGACTATCCAAGCCTTTCCTGCCGTTATTGAGGCTGCACCTTATCTCGGTGAAGTGGCTTTGTATGAATGGCAGAAAGATAGCTTGGTAAGGTTTTCGTCACAAGCACATGTCGACCAGAGACCTCTTTCTTGCCTTGCAGATGTACCACAAGAGCAACAAGGCGCTTTAGTCTTTCATCTCAAAGATTCAATAACACTGATTCATTCTAGTTACACGATTATCGCGCTTGAACACGCCATCTATCAGCAGCAACTTGATGGGCTAGACATCAACCAAGCTGAATTTGGGGTGTTAATCCGAGCTGAGAATTCACAGGTTGAGAGCCATAGTTTGAGTGAAGAGAGCCACCAACTCCTCACTGAATTGCAATCAGGTCGAACACTCTCAGCAATCGATCCTTTATTACTACAACATCTGAATACTGTTATGGCGCTAAACGTCATCTCAGGTTTTTCAATCAATGCCGAATTGGAGGCATAACATGGATAACAACACAGTCACGAACATGATGGCTCAATACGACAGTTTGATTGAGAAATCACAGGCACTTTTTGTTCCAGTGCTTCTACTATTTTGTCGCCTTTGGGTGGCGTGGGTATTCTTTAATTCTGGACTCACCAAGATAGCTACTTGGGATAGCACGCTTTACTTGTTTGAATTGGAATACCAAGTGCCACTGCTACCTTGGGAATTGGCTGCTTACATGGGCACTGCCGCTGAGTTAATTCTACCGATGTTTTTAGCGCTCGGTTTATTAACACGACCTATGGCTGCGGTGTTGTTCGTTTTCAATATCATTGCTGTCGTGTCTTACCCTGTATTGTGGGATCAAGGCTTCTACGATCATCAGCTTTGGGGGTTAATGATTCTTATCGTTGTCGTGTGGGGCGCAGGACCATTCTCACTTGATAGAGTTTTGAAAGCGCAGTTCAGGAATTAAAATAAGTTTTCACCTCTTTTGAACTGCTAAAGCTAAATGCTACAGCCCAAACGCAAGAAACCACTCAATTGAGTGGTTTCTTTTTTAACTGGGATAAGCTTACTTATTTAGAAAAGCTTGTAGCTCTTCAGCAGAGATGCCTTGCTCTGCAAGTTCTTTTGCCAATAGCTGAACCTGCTCACCCTTACGAGACTCTACCACACGCTGAAATTGGTAAATGATATCTCGCAAAGTATCGATTGGAACTTGTTTTGCCGCACTGCGAATACGCTCTTCACTTTGGTTGCCTAGCTCTTTAAGCAGTTTACCAAACATGACCTTTTCAGGTGCATCTTCCATTTGTTCTAAGACGCGCGCCATTTCGTAGGTTGTTAATGACATTACAGTATTTTCCGTTGGGGACTAACGTTTCAATGAGTGACAAATATACCATGTTTTAACGTTTCGAAAACCGCCATTTGTATATTTTGTCACCCTTGTAACTTATGCCTTAGCAAACGTCGTGTGCCAAGACTTACCCGCTTTGCTCGCAAGCACTAATAACGCAGGAACAATCAGGAACATTTGCAGAGCAATCATCACTTGCGACGTTAAATCAAGACGTTGCATGGTACCCACAAGAAGCCCTGAACCGCTCATTTGGAACAAGCCAAGCAGCGCAGCAGCTGTACCCGCACGGTCACCGAAAGGTTCTAGAGCTTTACCTGCCGCAGCACCAAGAATCCAAGCAAAGCCAACTGACGATAAGAAGATCGGTAGCATGAACGCGATTGGAGTAGCGTGCTCAGCAAGCACCAACATAATCACACCCGCTAAGCCCAGCGTCGAGATACCAACCACCAGTGCTTTATAGGTACCAAAACGGTCCATAAATTTAGGTGCAGTAAACGCAGCTGCAATGTTGATGGCCGCATTAACACCAAACCAGAAAGTAAACTCTTTCATGGTCAGGCCTAGGTTTTCCATCAACACAACTGGTGCAGAGGTTACATAAGCGAGGATAACCGCCATCGCCATCAGACACAAGGTTGCGTGGAAAAGGAATGATGGTGTTTTCAATACTGACCAGTATCGCTCAAGCTTGAATACCGCAACCTTTTCTGTCGCAGGGTTAGACTCTTTCATTTGGAAGAATAAGATAGTGCCAACAACGACAGCAAAGACTGCCATAAAGCTAAAGTTCGAGCGCCAACCAAATTGATGTGTTAACCAAGCGCCAAGAATGGGTGCCAAAGCAGGAATAAAACAGATTGCACCATTAAGGTAGCTGATCATACGGCCACTCTTCTCTGGGCCAAATAGATCGCGAACCGTTGCAAAGGCTGCTACAGAAGTCGCACAAGCTCCTAAGCCTTGTAGCAGCCGAGCCATTAGCATCATATCAATCGATTGAGCTGCCCACGCCAAGCAAGCACTCAATGCATAGATACTAACACCTCCCAATGCAACGGTTCGACGTCCTAGCTTATCAGCCAAAGGGCCAGCAAATAATTGCCCGACACCCATGGCGAATAAAAACCAGGTAATCGTATCTTGTGCTAGTGCATGTTCCACGTGAAACGCTGTCGAAATTTGTGGCAGAGCTGGTAGGTAGATATCAATAGCCAGAGGGCTAAATAAAACCAACATTGCCAATAAAGCAACCTGCAGTTTACTAGGGGTTGGAAGCGCGTTAGAAGGCACAAGATTCTCCGAATGAGTTAATTTAGGTGCATAATAACCAACTAAAGATATGAACAAAAATGGCATATACTCATTAGCATTATTCCAAATAGGAAACTCATATGAATATTGAGAAACTATCACGCCTCGACTTAAACCTACTGGTTTGCTTACAGGTTCTGATGGAAGAGCTAAGCGTCACGCGCACCGCACATCGATTGTGTCTGAGTCAATCGGCTGTAAGTAAATCGTTAGCCAAGCTTCGTGAACAATTTAATGACCCTCTTTTCACGCGAAGCGCACATGGCCTGAGACCAACACCGAAAGCTGTTTTCCTTAAGCCTCGCTTAGAAACGTTGATCAACCAACTTGATGTTCTCACTCAGCCTGAGACATTCATTCCCAATAACAGCGACCACAGCTTTCACATCGCTGCCGTTGAGAGTGTTTACCCGCTGATTCTTCCGCACTTCTTACCAGCGATATTTCGACAAGCCCCTAAGGTGAATATCAACACCCACGCTTGGACGGAGCAAACCTTTAAGAAGCTGCAGCTCGGTGAGCTCGATATCGGACTCACAGGTAAAGACATCGACATCAACGACGCACGTTTAACTATGCTGCCGCCAGATGATATTTGCGAGCAAGAGATCTACCGTGACGCGCAGATGTGTGTGCTAAGACGCAACCACCCCGCTCTGAATGGCAAATGGGATCTGGAAACCTACCTTGCACAGCGTCATGTACAAGTAAGATGTGATGGTAACGATCGTTGGCTGCTCGACTATAAGCTTGCCGACCTTGGTCACCAACGTGATATCGCTATTTCTGTTCCAGACTTCAATAGCGCCGCAAGCCTATGTACCTACACCGACTTTGTGTTTACTGCACCAAGCCACTTTACTTACCTCGTCGCCAAGCAACTCGACTTAGTGGTTGTCCCTTTACCGATGGAATTCCCACCGATGGCATACACTCTGTTTTGGCACCGTGACAGAGAAAATGACCCAGCGTTAACTTGGCTACGAGATATCATCAAAGAAAAAACTCTGCACCTTAGATAAAAATGGCGTACAGCGTTTGCAGCAAACGAACAAAAGCGCTAGCTTATTGACCTAATAAGTCCCCTCGCATGTATATCGACTGTGAGTGTTAACAAGGACCCTAATAATAAGGATAAACACAGATGCACAATATCACTGCTGAACGCGTTGCTGCGGTTCGAGCTTGGCTTGAAACAAACAACCTAGATGCCGTTATCATTCCACATGAAGACGAATATCTAGGTGAATACGTTCCTGCTCATAACGAGCGACTTCACTGGTTAACAGGTTTCACTGGCTCTGCTGGTGCGGCAGTTATCACTCGTGAGAACGCTGCTATTTTTGTTGATGGTCGCTACACGGTTCAGGTTCGTAAGCAGGTACCAGCAGAGTTATTTGAGTATCGCCACCTTATTGAAGAGCCGGCTTTAGATTGGATCACCAGTTCTCTAGCACAAGGCAGCAAGGTTGCATTCGACCCACGCATGCACACTGCTGCTTGGTTGAAAGGCGCTCAAGCTAAACTGGCAGAGAAAGTTGAACTAACAACACTATCTTCGAATCCAATTGATGAGCTTTGGTCTGATCGTCCTGAGCCGGTGGTATCTGATGTTCGCTTAATGGCAACAGACGCAGTAGGCCAATCAAGTGAAAGCAAACGTGCGGAGATTGCTGGCTTACTAAAAGCCAAAGGTGCTGATGCCGCTATCCTTACGGAACTCGATTCGATCTGTTGGTTGCTTAACATTCGCGGCTTGGACGTATCTCGCCTACCTGTTGTGTTATCCAATGCGATCATCCACGCCGATGAAAGCGTCGACTTCTTCCTAGACCCAGCTCGTATTCCTACGGGCTTTGAAGCACACGTTGGCAATGGTATTCGCGTATCTCACCCATCAGAGCTTGAAGCACGCCTTCAATCTTTGGAAGGCAAAAATGTATCTGTCGATTCAGGTACCAGTAACGCTTGGTACACGCTGGTTCTACAAAACTCTGGTGCTCATATCATTGAAGCAGCAGACCCATGCCTAATGCCAAAAGCAGCAAAGAATGAAACTGAAATTGCCGGCATGAAAGCGTGTCACATTCGTGATGGCGTTGCGATGGCGAAGTTCCTATCTTGGATTGATGCAGAAGTCACGCAAGGTAATCTGCACAATGAAGCTGTGCTAGCAGACAAAGTTCAATCATTCCGCGAACAAGACCCAACGCTGATGGACCTAAGTTTTGACACGATTTCAGCAGCAGGCGGCAACGCAGCAATGTGTCACTACAACCACGAGAACCAACCTGAACCAGGTCAGTTAGAGATGAATACTCTTTACCTAGTCGATTCAGGCGGTCAGTACCTAGATGGTACAACCGACATCACTCGAACTATCGCGATTGGCCAGCCAAGCGACGAAATGATCCAGCAGTTCACGTTAGCGCTTAAAGGTCACATCGGTATCGCGCGTGCACGTTTCCCACAGGGTACTCGTGGTTTCCAACTTGATATTCTAGCTCGCCAACACTTATGGGCAGAAGGCTTCGACTACGACCACGGTACTGGTCACGGTGTTGGTCATTTCCTAAGTGTTCATGAAGGTCCGCAAAGCATCTCTAAGAAGCTAATCGATGTACCTCTTGTTGAAGGCATGGTGTTATCAAACGAGCCGGGTTACTACCGTGCAGATGAATTTGGTATCCGTATCGAAAACCTAGAACTGGTGGTTGAGCTGCCAACTCAAGGTGACTTCTCAGTACTAACGTTTGAGTCGCTAACACGTTGCCCTATCGATAAGCGCAACATCAACGTCGATTTACTGACACGACCTGAACTTGCATGGCTTAATGATTACCACCAGAAAGTATGGAACGATGTTAGCCCATTAGTTGAAGGTGATACATTGGAATGGTTACGCCAATCAACCACTCCACTTGCTCATGCTTAATGCTTAATGCTTAATGCTTAATGCTTAATGCTTAATGCTTAGCTAATTCAAACTTAATGAAATGAAAAACGGCCACCTTAGGGTAGCCGTTTTTATTTGTCGATTTAACTTCGTCGATGTTTCACGTGGAACATAAATCTGCGTGTTCGCTAACCAGAGTAAGCACTGTGCCAGTCTCTCCACACAGGATCAAAACCACGTTGACGAATCATTGACTCAACATCGGCAGCACTTCGCTCATCACTTATTTCAAATTGCTCGAGTTCTTCTTCATCAGAAGCATAACCACCAGGCTGGGTTTTAGACGCAGCCGACATACTGGTGATTCCCAATGGCAACACATTGTCACGGAAAGCTGCAGACTCACGAGTCGAGAGAGACAATTCAACCTCAGGGTTTAATAAACGATACGCACAGATAAGTTGAACCAACTGTTTATCACTCATAATCGATTTAGGCTGCAAACCACCCTCACAAGGACGAAGACGTGGGAATGAAATCGAGTAACGTGTTTGCCAATAAGTACGCTCAAGATAGTCTAAGTGAGCGGCCACGAAGAAACAGTCGGTACGCCAATCTTCCAAACCAATCAAGGCACCAATACCTATCTTATCGATCCCCGCTTTTGCCAAGCGATCAGGGGTTTCAAGACGGTATTCAAAATCCATTTTATTGCCACGTAGATGATGTTCAGCGTAAGTTCTTGGCTGATAAGTTTCTTGGTAAACCATAACAGCATCTAGGCCGAGAGTTTTAAGCTCTGCGTAATCATGTTGATCAAGCGGCTGCACTTCCATCGCAAGGTAGTTGAATTGCTTTTTGATATTCGGCAACACCTGTCGAAAGTAATTCATCCCGACCTTAGTTTCATGTTCACCGGTGACCAACAAAACGCTATCGAACTTCATCTTTTTGATAGCCGCACTTTCGGCATCAATTTCATCCAAAGTAAGCGTGCGGCGCTTAATGCGGTTCTCCATTGAGAAACCACAATACGTGCACGCATTCGCACATAGGTTCGAGAGGTACAATGGAATATACAACGACATTGTATTACCAAATCGCTTACGAGTTAGCGCCAACGATTGTTGTGCCATCTGCTCTAAGTAAGGTTCTGCCGCCGGAGAGATCAGAGCCTTAAAGTCTTCTAAGTCGCGTTTAGGCTTACTCAGAGCACGCTCAACATCCGCTGCCGTTTTACTGAAGATAGACATACCAATGTCATCCCAGTTGAGCTGTTTAAATCGATCAACAAACGTCATAGGGACACTACTCGTCTAGAAATGAAGTTAGCGGACTAGAAGCAACCGCGTGAGACACCTGACCAGCAAGACCAGAAAGGTAAGCCATACGACCCGCTTCAACTGCCAGCTTAAAGGCAATCGCCATATCAACGGGTTGTTTAGAAGCGGCAATCGCCGTATTAACTAGAACCGCATCCGCGCCCATTTCCATTGCACGAGCAGCATGCGATGGTGCGCCTATGCCTGCATCCACAATCACAGGGACATTCGCTTGGTCGATAATGATCTCTAAGAAATCTGCCGAAGCGATACCTTTATTTGAACCAATCGGCGCACCTAGCGGCATAACCGCAGCGCAACCCACCTCTTCCAAGCGTTTACACAATACTGGATCGGCATGACAGTAAGGCAACACAACAAAACCATCTTTAACCAGTTGCTCAGCAGCTTTAAGCGTCTCAATTGGGTCTGGCATCAAGTACTTTGGATCTGGGTGAATTTCCAGTTTAAGCCAGTTTGTGCCTAGCGCTTCACGAGCCAAATGCGCAGCAAAGACGGCATCTTTTGCATTCTTCGCCCCAGAGGTATTCGGTAGCAAGTTCACGCCAGCATCAATGATTGGTTGTAAAATGTCGTCTTGCTCAGAGCGAATATCGACTCTCTTCAACGCCATGGTTGCCAGTTGCGAACCTGAAGCTTCAATAGCACTCGCCATCAAATGCTTGTTTGCGAACTTCCCGGTTCCAGTGAAGAGTCGTGATTGAAACGTTTTATCAGCGATAGTTAACATGGTTAGCCTCCTGCAATGGCTTGGAAAAGAGAAATAGCATCGCCTTCATTGACGACAGTTTGTTGCCACTGGCTGCGCGGGACAACCGCATTATTGATTGCAAATACACAACCTAGATCAGGTAATGATAGAGCTTGGATAATGTCCGCTAGAGACGACAAGTGCGCGACCTGTTCTGGTTGCTCGTTTATAGAGATCGTTATATGACTCATTGGATTTCTTCTTCTAAATGCTTAACTGCAGACGCACTGCACACGGAACATTCACTATCTTGAGTGACCATTAAGTTTTGCCAGTTCATCGTTTGGCCATCGAACAGTTTGAGCTGGTGTGTTGCTACCTGAAACTCACCACGAGTTAAACGTTGAATAGCAGCCAAAGCTTGAAGGTTACCTATGGTGCCAACAACCGGGCCTATGACGCCGCTATCACTACAACGAGTCGTTTGTGGATGATGACTGAACGGAAACAAACAGTGATAGCACCCTTTCTGATTCTGATAATCAAAGACAATAAACTGGCCTTTCCAACCGATTGCAGATCCAGAAATCAAAGGTGTATTGCTGCCGAAACACGCTTGGTTAACCTGCTGGCGTGACGCAAAGTTGTCCGTACAATCCAACACCAAATCAGCGAGCATCACTTCAAGTTCAAGCTGACTGTCACTCATTCGCTGATTGATGGTTCTAACTTGACTGCGACTATTGAGCTCAGTCAGTTGTTGCTTCATAGCTTCGACTTTAGGCGAACCTAACTGACTTTCTTTGAACGCGACCTGTCGTTGCAGGTTAGACGAATCCACACAGTCATCATCAACCAACACGATCTTTCCGACCCCCGAAGCCGCAAGGTAAAGAGCGGCAGCATTGCCTAAGCCACCACAACCAATCACTAACACATGGCTGTTTAATAGGTTTCGTTGCCCTTGCTCACCGACTTCAGGTAACGCAATTTGTCGTTGATAACGAATAAACTCAAAATCACTCACCATAGCTAGGCTCCTGCGCAACCTCTTCACCAATATTTGAAGGTTTAGGCGTCATCAGTTTTTCAAAAAACTCGATCACTTTCTTTGGGTCTTCCGACAATGTAATCGCACGTACCACAGCCAAACTCGACACCCCACACTCCCACACCTGCTCAGCTGTCGATTGGTCAATACCGCCAATAGCAACCGTTGGATAACCAGTGAGTTGTTCTGTGTATGGGATAGTATCAATCAGCTGTTGATACAGAGATAAACGAACCAATCCCTGAGGCTTTGATGGCATCTGTTTAGTTATTGTTGGGAAGATGTGGCCTAGCGCAATATAGCTTGGGTTAATCTGAACAATGCGTAGCAACTCGTAATAGCCATGAGTCGATAACCCAATCTTTATACCCGCGAAGCTCAACTGTGAGAGGTTTGATTCTTCAATATCCTCTTGCCCTAAATGAACACCAAAAGCGTCATGCTTGAGTGCAAGCTGCCAGTAATCATTGATAAAAACTTGAGCGTTATACTCACGACCAAGATCGATAGATCGTGCGACTTGTTGTTCTAAATCCGCTTGCTGTGGATTCTTAATACGTAGTTGGACAGTGTTGATACCAAGCTTGAGCAATCTTTCGATCCACTCAACATCATCAACTACTGGGTATAAACCGAGGCTACTCTTACTCAACTCAGGAAAAGAAAGTGATGTCCCTTGGTTAGCCCAACCTACGCTTATGTCCAATCGTTGATCTTCAAGAACAGGGATAGGAAAGTTTTGGTAATGTGCAGGCCATGTTCCACGTGAAACATTGGACGCTGCGCGAGCTAAAACAAGTGCGTCTTCTAATGGGAACTCCAACGCCAACAAAGTAAGTAACCAGGCAAAATGGCCGTGATTATCTAACTCCTGATGAGCTGTAGTGTCATTCTTGATGACACGATTAGCATCTAGGTGTGACCAGATATCCAGTACAGCTGAATCACCTGAGACACCGATATAGATGGTATTCGGAGTTTCTGTAAAGGCATCACAAACGTCAGTTAACGCGACTGAATTACTGTAATCAACAACATGGTTCAGTTCCGCTAACTTACACTCTGCCAATGAATCAACATCATGAGCGAAGCCAATAGATAACGCCTGCTGAGAATCAACGATAGAGAAGTATTGAGTTGGGCTTACACCCAACTCAACCGCATCAGTTGCCAAGCCTTGTCGCTTAGCAACCAATAGACAGTTCTGCACCTCTCCCGTTAACTCAATATTTTGAGATGGGATGAGTATCTTCACTGTCATTATTCCTCTAATTGAGCTTCTTTTGCGGCTACTGCAGGATGATAAAGTTCAGAGCCAGTATCACGGAACTCTTGTGATTTTTGACGCATCCCTTCCAACGGGTTATCTAGCATCTTAATCTCGATAGCCTGATCCGCGGCTACTTGTTCGGTGTCTTTCGCATACTCTCGAACTTCTTGAGAAATCTTCATCGAGCAGAATTTAGGTCCACACATTGAGCAGAAGTGAGCAACCTTGCCCGACTCTTGTGGCAGAGTTTCATCATGGAAAGAACGCGCGGTTTCAGGATCTAAAGCTAGATTGAATTGGTCTTCCCAACGGAATTCAAAACGTGCCTTTGATAATGCATTATCTCGGATTTGTGCGCCCGGATGCCCTTTTGCCAAGTCTGCTGCATGTGCTGCCAGCTTGTAAGTAATCAAGCCAGTCTTCACATCTTCTTTATTTGGTAAGCCCAAATGCTCTTTAGGTGTTACATAACAAAGCATCGCACAGCCGTACCAACCAATCATCGCCGCGCCAATACCAGAGGTAATATGGTCGTAACCAGGGGCAATATCTGTCGTCAATGGGCCTAAAGTATAGAAAGGCGCTTCATGGCAGTGCTCTAACTGCTCGTCCATATTCTCTTTAATCAGGTGCATTGGTACATGTCCAGGGCCTTCAATGATCACCTGAACGTCATATTCCCAAGCCACTTTAGTCAACTCACCTAGAGTACGTAACTCCGAGAATTGAGCCTCATCATTAGCATCTGCAATTGAGCCCGGGCGTAAACCGTCACCTAATGACAGAGCAACATCGTACTTCGCACAGATCTCACAGATCTCACGGAAGTGGGTATAAAGGAAACTTTCTTGGTGATGAGCAAGACACCATTTCGCAATGATGGAGCCGCCACGAGAGACAATACCAGTCACACGTTTAGCGGTCATAGGAACGTAGCGAAGCAATAAGCCTGCGTGGATAGTAAAGTAATCAACACCCTGCTCTGCTTGTTCAATCAAGGTATCGCGCATCACTTCCCAGTTAAGGTCTTCCGCAACGCCATTCACTTTTTCAAGCGCTTGATACATAGGAACCGTACCAATTGGTACTGGGCTATTACGTAGGATCCATTCGCGAGTCTCATGAATATTACGACCAGTAGAAAGGTCCATCACTGTATCGCCACCCCAGCGAGTCGACCATACTAGCTTCTCAACTTCTTCTTCAATCGAAGAGCTTACTGAAGAGTTACCGATATTAGCGTTCACCTTCACTAAGAAGTTTCGACCAATAATCATCGGTTCTGATTCTGGGTGGTTGATGTTTGAAGGGATAATAGCTCGACCTTCAGCAACCTCTTTACGCACGAACTCAGGAGTAATTTCTTTCGGCAGGTTTGCACCAAAGTTATGGCCAGGGTGTTGATGGTTAAGCTGCTCATCAGCGAACTTCTGACGTCCCATGTTCTCACGTATGGCAATGTACTCCATTTCAGGTGTGATAATACCCTGACGAGCATAGTGCAGCTGAGTAACACATTGGTTGTCTGTCGCGCGACGAATTCTAGGCAGGTTGCCGTAGCGAAGGTCGTCTAGAGTTTCATCTTCTAAACGTTCTTTGGTGTAAACAGAGCTTACGTCGTCTAACAGTTCCGTATCACCACGCTCTTCAATCCATTGCTCTCGCAACTTAGGAAGACCGCTATACAGGTCTATTTGATGTGTAGGGTCTGTGTAAACACCTGAGGTATCGTAAACTTGAATGGGTACATTAGGTTCGAATACAGGCTCTTTTTTGGTACCACCAACAAGGCTATCAGCGAGTGATATTTCTCGGACAGGGACTTGAATGTCCTCTCGAGATCCTTGGATGTAAGCTTTTTTTGAGTTTGGGTAGGGTTGTACGGATAAAGAATCAATGAAATTCTTCGCTTCCAGTCTTGCTTGTTTACGAGTCGACATAGCATTTTTCCTTGGCTTTTAGCCATTATTTATAGGGATAAAAATGCTTGACGGATTAGATGCTACAAGAGGGATCACGGTAAGAAATACAGTTGTGATCTGGAGATAGATCTCTAGAAGGATTCTAGTTAGATATCTACTCTTGTTCCCTTCGCAGGTATTAGCCTGATCAGGTTCAACGGATCCCGAGTTAACGGTCTCAGCCATATGGCACTCCGACAAGTTCGATCGAGTATATAAAAACGGCTTGGATAAACCAAGCCGAGTTGTTAACAAATCGTAAGAAAGTTTTAAGACTTTATCAAAAGTTGGAAGCCGATCCATGCGGCTGAAATACTGAGTACCACGTTGAGTAGCACATTGAGTCCCATCTTAAAGAAAGCACCCTGCTGCATAAGAAGTACGTTATCCATCGAAAATGTAGAAAATGTTGTCAGTGCTCCTAGGAAACCAAGACCGATGATCTGCCTCCATGGTTCTGTCGCAACCATTTCATTCTCAAACGCTGCGATAAGTAACCCCATAATTAAAGAACCAATTACGTTAACAGTCAGCGTACCATAAGGAAAACCACGCCCTAGCATCACCACACATAACTCTGAAATCAAATAACGCGAACAAGCACCAAATGCGCCACCAATGGCAATAAAACCTAAAATAGATAACTGACCCATGAATCCTCCCAAACAATAGTCCCTATATTCTAGCTTTACCGCCGATAAAAGCGAGGGTAGAAACTAAGAATGCATGCGCAAATATTAAACGTTACAGGTGTCACTTAACTTCAATATATCCCATTAAACCCGTTTTCATGTGTTCTATAACATGACAGTGGTACATCCAGCGGCCAGGGTTATGCGCAACAAATGCAGCTTTAGCTCGGCCGTTTTTTCCAAGTAACACGGTATCGGTGTGGAAAGGTTCTTCAATTTTTTTACCATCAAGTTCCAATACAGTGAATGTATGACCATGAATATGAATCGGGTGATGATATTGAGTGACGTTCTTAAGATCGAATATGTAAGTATTACCTAGATCTAAAGTCGCCAACGGCTCAGGGATATTATCTTTGCTCATCCCCTCCCATGCTCGTTTATTAGTAAGCCAAAATTTAGGCATCGATTTACCATCTTTAGATACAGGTGAAACTGCACCCTCCCACTCGAACACAAAATCGATCTCTTCAGCATTAGCAAGATCTAGGTTAGGTACTGGATTCAATGGTAATAATGGTAACACTCGCTCTTGAGTAAATGCTGAATCTACGACTTCAAATTCACACAAAGAAAAAGGGAAACGCCCCTTCATTTGGAGAACGTTAACTCGCTCACCAGCTTTAGGAGCAATCAGTCCGATATCAACACGCATCCCTGGACCAATTTTATGTTGAGTCAGTTTGTAAGGCATTTTCACAGGGTTACCATCAATGGCAATCACCCATGCCTCAGCCCCTTCGATAGCAATAGGGTAAGTGATCGTATTGTCGACATTAGCGATACGTAGCCTGGTTGTTGCATGTTGTTTTAACTCATAGACAGGCTCATGTATTCCATTAACGCTACTCCACTCTCCTGGCGTACCCATACGAGCACTGAGTCGTGGGATCATTAGATCTTTCCATTGGCCTTTCTTATCTATATGCCAATGTTTAAGCATCAGTGCGTGCTCTTCATCAAACGGCACTGGAATGCTCTCCTCAACGATAATTAGACCAACCAAGCCCATACCAAGCTGCTTAACGCTGTTCATATGTGGGTGATACCAAAACGTGCCAGCATCTGGTGGCGTAAATTCATAAATGAATGTTTCACCTGGCATGATCGGTGGTTGGCTCAAGAAGGGAACCCCATCCATTTCGATAGGAATCCTTAAACCATGCCAATGAATAGTTGTCGGTTCTGATAGCTTGTTGGTAAAACGGATCGTTACCTTTTCACCTTGTCGACATCGAATCGTTGGTGCTGGAATCTGACCATTAAAGCCTAGAATATCAGTCTCAAACCCCGTCACGAGTTCAGCGGTTGAAGGCTCTGCCGTTAAGTCATAAACATACTTTCCTTGTTCATCAACCGACCGTTTCATTGAGCAAGCGGGCAGTACAGTGAGTGCAGATATAGCGAGAGATGATTGAATAAACTTACGACGGGAGATATCCATATTTGTTGCCTTTTAGTAATAACGACTAAAATTTAACAAAATATTGAGAACAGTTCTCATAAAGAAGCGTAGTTTGTGCTGTTGGTTGTTTATAAAAGAGACTGGGATAAGTAAGCACTTACACTTTTAAGGCCAGGTTTTATTAAAAGCAGGAATTACCGACTAATACCAATTAAAGTAAAAATGTGATCTAATTAAGATTGATGAATTATTGTGAAATTTAGCCATGGATAGCCTTAATAACACTGACTTCAAAAAGCTTGCGAGCCAGCAAAAAACCATTCAGATG
>NZ_JBFROW010000045.1:0-75055 GCF_041471665.1 Vibrio sp. 10N.261.51.F11
TTATGGAACAATTAATCTCAATAAATGGAATTTAAAGATGAAGGCGATTGAACGGATTATTGATAAAGCTCATTTAGATCGTAAGCGCGTTGTTTTGAGTGAAGCGGAGGACCCGCGAGTGCTAGCTGCTGCAAGAATAGCAATCGACAAACAGCTCGCTCACATCACACTTGTGGGCGATGAATCGGCGATCATCGCTGCTGCAGAACTTCACCACATTAACCTCGCTGGCATTCATATTGTTTCTCCACAGGCGTCGTCACTCAAAGAAGTGCTCGCTGAGCGGCTGTATACATTAAGAAAAGCTAAAGGCATGACTTATGATGACGCCCTAGAGCTGGTTCAAGATCCACTTGTTTTTGCCAATTTGATGGTAAGGGAAGGACTGGTAGACGGCACAGTTAATGGCGCGGTTTATACCACGTCTGATGTGGTGCGAGCTGCGCTGCAGATTATCGGCCCTGCACCGGACAGCGAATTGGTGTCGAGTTTCTTCTTGATGATGCTGTGTGAGCCTTTCCATAATCTTAAAGGCGGTATGATTTTCAGCGATTGTGGTTTGGTGATTAACCCCACTGAAACCGAGCTGGCATCGATTGCCGTGGCCGCATCAAACAGTGCTCAAACGCTACTGATGGAAGAGCCTAAAGTAGCGATGCTGTCGTTTTCGACCAACGGGAGTGCCAAACACGAATCGGTTGATAAGGTTCGTAATGCTGCTCAACTCGTGAAACAACGTTGTCCCGGAATCGCCGTCGATCAGGACGTTCAACTCGATGCGGCGATTGTCACTGAAATAGCGGCGAAAAAGTTGCCTGATTCAGAGGTCAAAGGTCAATCTAACGTGTTGATATTTCCTAACTTAGAAGCCGGTAATATCGGTTATAAGCTTGCGGAAAGGCTAGGTGGGGCTGTTGCGATTGGCCCGTTGCTGCAAGGGCTGAATCAACCAGCGAATGACTTGTCCAGAGGCTGTAGTGCCGAAGATATCTTTAATGTCATTGCCGTTACCGCGGTACAAGCGCAGCAAGGGAAAGCATCTGACTCTAAGGCTGACTCTGAAGCTGATGTTGAAGAAAGAGAAGAGTCGGAGTTTGAATTCCGGTATTAACACTCGTTGCTTAAACTAATGCGGAATCTTGCACTCATATTTACCCCCAAATAACCTAATTAGGATAGCTAATGGAGTTACCTGTTTTACTCGCCATTCTTGCCACCATTGCGGTAGGTACTTATTTCCAAACTGTCACTGGATTTGGCCTCGGTATCATCGTGATTGGTTTGACGGTCAGCCTTAATCTGGTTTCTTTACCCGTCATAGCCGCTGTGGTCAGTATTGTGACCTTGTTCAATTGCTTGATCGCGTTGATGGGTAAACCATTACTTGGGGAGCTCAAGATTCTGGTGGTGTTAGTTATCGGTATTATTCCAGGCGTATCGATGGGCGTGTACTTGCTGGACGCGTTGAGCGAGTCGGCAACCCAAATCCTACGAGGGCTATTGGGTGCCATGGTGTTGTTCGCTGGTTTGAGCTTTATGTTTAAACCTAAAACTAGAACGGTCCGTTCGACAACCGTATCTTTCCTTGTCTCAGGATTTAGCTCTGGGTTAGCGGGGGGATTATTTGGGATGGCAGGTCCACCGATTGTTTATCATCTCTATCGGCAACCTTTTTCGCTCGATCTGGTGCGAAGCACACTGCTGATGGTTTTCGCTTGTACGTCGATGTCCCGTACGGTCAATGTCTATGCGGCGGGCGACATGGAACAGAGCATATTGTGGTTATCCGCTATTGCTGTTCCTCTGGTGGCGCTTGTCACAATGTTTGCTCGGCGTTTCCCACCGCCGTTGTCTAATGATCAACTCAGAAAGCTGGTGTTTACGGTGTTAATGCTGATAGGCGGATATTTGATGGCTGTCTCTGCATGGTCGTTGTTTGGCTCCTCGTAAAACCATTCTCGACAAAGGAGGCTAGTGATTCGCTAGCCTAAGCTTCCCTGTTTAAACACGCTTTAGCATCTCAAATATGCTCCTAGATAGCCCAAACAAGCAGCTCTCTTGTACATCTAACGTGATGTTGCTGCGATAGTACGGGCTCAAATCCACTCCCATTCCCACACCATGAATCTCAATACCGTTTTTGGTCGACTCACGTTCAATCACCTGTTTGAGATGGTTATCTAAATAGAACTGATCGTTGGCGGTACTGGTAGCGGTATCCATCGGGCAGCCGTCTGAGAACACAATCAAAACCTTTCGCTGGGCGGTGTGCTGCTGCAATCGATGACTCGCGAACTGAACCGCTTCGCCATCAATCCCTTCTTTAAAGATGTCGGCTTTACGAAGACTCGCAATGCCAAGTCGAGAACGTCTCCAATGGGTATCAAAATCCTTAAACACGATGTGCCGAACTTCGTTTAAGCGGCCCGGGTGCTTTGGTTGGCCTTGTTTAAGCCACTGCCGATAGACCTTGCCACCGTTCCAGTTATTGGTCGTAAAGCCAATAATCTCGAAAGGGATGTTGGCCAGTCCAACGGATTTGAGAATTGTATCAATCAGTAGGCTTAGCTTGTGACTGTGCTTTTGCATTGAGCCAGAGCAGTCCATCAAAAATGTGGTGGCACATTGATGAGATGTACCGATGTCAGGTTGATAAAAGACAGTGCTATCCAATGGCGATGTGACGAGCTTGGTGATGGTGGTGGCGTTAACAATGCCTTCTTCTAAATGGTCCTGACGTCGGTTCCTCTGTGGTGTGGCAACAAAGCTAGTAAGCATAGCGGCTAAACGGCGAGTGTTGACTTGTCTCGCCATGATGTCATCGGTTAGCTTTTGTCTCAGTTCGAGTAATAGGGTACGCCTGACGAGTTTGTCTGCGGCGATGACTTGATCAAATTCTGAATTAAAGACCTGATAATTGGCGCCCGACAACTCGAATACCTTGCTACTGCCTGTGATGTCGGTATCGACGTCTTGATCTTGAATGTCACCATCAACAATCAAGGCAAGCTGTGCAAGGATCTTGATGTCTTCTTCAACGGTTGGTGTGGGTGAGTTATCACTTTCCTGTTCTTGGATGATTAACTCTTGTGCAAGGGCTGCAAGCTCATTGGCACTGTGTGCAAACTGTTCTTGGTCTGTTCTATGTTGCTTTAAGCGTTTAAAGCTGTGACCGAAGGTAGGTACGATGCCGGCGCGAGTCGATTCAATGGTCTCAGCAATGGGTTCCGAAACCGGAACACCGGTTAAGCGGGTGTGGATGACTTGCATCAGAGTAAACAGCAACATGCCTATTCGTGATTCGGTGAAGCCATTCTGATGATATTGGTCGCTCCAATACGCAAAGTTGAACTGAATGCTGGTGGTCACGCCTTTTAGATAAGACGGGATTTGCGATTCAATTCGTACCTGTTCGCAGAAATCATATAACAGACGCTCGACTTCGCTTTTCGGTCGCAATGAATAATGAAGAGCAGCATCTGAAAGTAAGAGTCGTAATGCTGATGAATCGATCTTGCCTTGCATCGAAAGCTTGCTGTTTTTCAACTCGTGGCGAGAAACAAAGGTGAGATCGTTAGTATGTGCGGACTGGTAATAACAGGGGCTATTGCCTTTATAGAGACGTTCTCCCCGATAATTCAGACTCAACTCACCGCTGATCGCTCTGGCGACAGACACGCCAAGATCGAGGATCTTTTTCTGCTGGGAAGAAACATTGGCCATGGTTTACGACTCCGAATGCGAATAGTTTTGAGTAGGCGTTTCTAAATCTTCACCAAAGCAACGGAAATAATATTCGCTAACCAGTTCTTTCTCTTCGTCTTCGCAGCGATTTAAGAATGACAGTCTAAATGCCGTTGCTACATCGTCGAATATTTGGATGTTTTCGGCCCAAGTGAGTACCGTTCTCGGAGACATCACCGTTGAAAGGTCGCCAGCCCGAAACCCGTTACGCGTTAATCCTGCCGTTGCGATCATTTTCTCAACCAGTTGTCGGCCGCTTTCACTATTCAGATTTGGAAGCTTGGATAACACGATCTTGATTTCGTGTTGCGGATCTAAATAGTTGAGCGTAGCGATGATGTTCCATCTATCTAACTGACTGTGGTTAAGCACTTGAGTACCCGAATACAAACCTGAAAAGTTACCCAAGCCAAGCGTGTTACAGGTAGCAAACAGGCGGAAAGAAGGGTGAGGTGTGATCACTCGGTTTTGTTCTAAAGAGGTGTACTTTCCGTCTTGCTCTAACAACTGCTGAATCACAAACATCACATCAGGACGACCAGCGTCGTACTCATCCAATACCAGTGCGATGGGTTGTTGAACGCTCTGAGGAAGAATACCTTCTTTAAACTCAGTCACCTGCATTCCGTCTTTAATGACGATGCTGTCTTTACCAATGAAATCCAAGCGACTTAAGTGTCCGTCTAGGTTGATCCTCAAGCATGGCCAGTTCAATCTCGCGGCGATTTGTTCAATGTGAGATGACTTGCCCGTTCCGTGTGTGCCTTGAATCAGCGTGCGACGATTGGAGGTGAACCCTGCCAATATAGCCAGCGTCACTTCGGGGTCAAAACAGTAATTAGGATCGACTCTCGGCACATATTCACCCGGATGTTCAAATGCCATCACCGTTAGGTTACTGTCGATGCCAAAGCGTTCTCTCACGCTTACCGGCTGCGTTGGTACCAATTCCGCCTCTTTCATCATATTTCCCTCTATATAGCTCATCACTTGTCGCTGCTATCGCGATATGTCATCGATTATTAACAGCTCCAGTTAAGTTAACGACACTTTTTGTACGAAAAACCACCAATAATGTGATCTAGTTTTATTAATTAGAATGAATTGTTCCAATTTAATATAAAAAGTTGACGTGCAAAAATTCTACTACTAAGGTGAAAATGAATTCGAAAAAGAGACAATTCATTCCGAAAAATGAAATTTTGGTTAACTCAGGAGAATGGAAGAATGAGCGAGCAAGAAAAACGTACGGTTGTTTCCGGCACAGTAACAATGACACCATCAGAAGCGTTCGTTGAAACTATGGTTGCTAATGATGTTACCGATATGTTCGGCATCATGGGGTCGGCATTTATGGACGCAATGGATATCTTTGCTCCTGCTGGCATTCGATTGGTCCCAGTAGTACACGAGCAAGGCGCTGCCCACATGGCAGATGGTTACTCTCGTGTATCTGGTCGCCATGGCGTGGTTATCGGGCAAAATGGCCCAGGTATCAGTAACTGTGTAACAGCAATTGCAGCTGCGTTCTGGGCACATAGCCCGGTCGTAATTGTGACGCCAGAGACAGGCACTAAAACAATGGGCTTAGGTGGTTTCCAAGAATGTAACCAGCTTCCAATGTTCCAAGAGTTTACTAAGTATCAAGGACACGTAACGCACCCAGACCGTATGGCGGAATACACAGGCCGATGCTTCGACCGTGCGATGAGTGAAATGGGTCCAACTCAACTGAATATTCCACGTGACTATTTCTACGGTGAAACTCAAACCGAGATCCCTAAACCAGCGCGTTTAGACCGTGGTCCAGGTGGTGAGAAGTCTCTGAATGAAGCGGCAGACCTGATTGCTGAAGCTAAATTCCCAGTCATCATTTCTGGTGGCGGCGTGGTCATGGCCGATGCAGTTCAAGAGTGTGCAGCGTTGGCAGAAAGACTAGGTGCACCTGTAGTGAACAGCTACCTACACAATGACTCTTTCCCTGCTAGTCACCCATTATGGTGTGGTCCTTTAGGCTACCAAGGTTCGAAAGCAGCAATGAAATTGATGGCTCAAGCGGATGTGGTTATCGCTTTGGGTACACGTCTTGGTCCATTTGGTACCTTGCCTCAACATGGCATGGACTACTGGCCGAAGAACGCGAAAATCATTCAGATTGATGCAGACAACAAGATGCTTGGTCTGGTTAAGAAGATTTCGGTTGGTATCTGTGGTGATGCAAAAGCAGCAGCGGTTGCTCTATCTGAAAGGTTGGAAGGTCGTGCACTGTTGTGTGATGACAACAAAGGCGCTCGCCAAGATACCGTCGCTACAGAAAAAGCACTTTGGGAAAAAGAGCTTGATGAGTGGACACACGAACGTGACTCTTTCAGCTTGGATATGATTGAGGAAAACTCACACGAGACTCCGTTCTCTGGTGGCGAATACTTACACCCACGCCAAGTATTGCGTGAGCTAGAAAAAGCGATGCCAGAAGACGTAATGGTCTCAACCGATATCGGTAACATCAACTCAGTGGCAAACAGCTACTTACGCTTTGAGAAACCACGTAGCTTCTTTGCTGCAATGAGTTTCGGTAACTGTGGTTACGCATTCCCGACCATCATTGGTGCGAAAGCAGCGGCACCTCATCGCCCCGCTATTTCATATGCAGGCGACGGTGCGTGGGGCATGAGCTTGATGGAAACCATGACATGTGTTCGCCATAACATTCCAGTGACAGCCGTGGTATTCCACAACCGTCAATGGGGTGCGGAGAAGAAGAACCAAGTCGACTTCTACAACCGACGCTTTGTTGCCGGTGAACTTGAAAACCAAAGCTTTGCAGAAATCGCACGAGCTATGGGCGCTGAAGGTATCACGGTTGATAAGCTAGAAGATGTAGGTCCAACCCTGCAAAAAGCCATCGACATGCAGATGAACGAAGGCAAAACAACCATCATTGAAATCATGTGTACTCAGGAATTGGGTGACCCGTTCCGCCGAGATGCACTATCAACACCGGTTCGTTTCCTAGATAAATACAAAGATTACGTATAAGTCATAGGAAGTTTGTCCGGCCGTAGATATCTCGAGAGTGTTAGAGAAAGTGCTATCGAGAATGTGGTCGGGCAATACCAACGGGTATTGGCAAAGGACTTAGGTGAAGAACGTAAACGCTTAGTTCAATAATTTCCAGTTAAACATTAGAACACTAATTAAATGTTCATTAGGGAAATAAGTGGTTATTGCTATATAAACTTTGTTACTCGTTATTATTAATCGACCATTAACTCATAGCTACTTAGTGAATGGTTCTAATACTGATACTTGTTTATGAAGATATATACTTATTATCATTTTAGAAAAAATAAAATAACGACACTAGTTGACTATTGGTCAATCGTTATTATTGGTTGATTTTTATCATCGATTGATAGGGTTGTTGATATTTTGATCTTACCGAATTTAAATTAAGTGAATCGTAGTATGTATGTTGTGAAAAATAAACATTATATAAGCTCACTCGACGAGCTGTATAAAATAATCGACTCACTCATTAAAGAGTGTAATGGGCATCGTGGTTTGATTTATAACGTGTGTGATTATGAAAATAATAACTTGATGCCAAGCTTAGGTCGCTCAAATCGAAAGAATATTCGCCGTGTCGAACAAGAGTTTCTTTCGACCGTGAGAGTTTATGGCGGGCATTCGTTGAATGCACACCAGATAAACGATTGGTTATTGATGTGTTTAGCCAAGAAACAGGGGTTTCCAACCCGTTTACTTGAGTGGACAGATAACCTGATTAATGCGCTGTGGTCTGTATGTCATAGCCAAAGTAAAGACTGTATCAATATTATTAAAGCCATTGATTATCATAAGGTTAGTGTTTTTAACTCACCATGTGACTTCAATAAGACTCAGATATTCAATGTGGCTGATTGTGATCAGCAAGAGCAAAGAAAGGATAAGTGGTATTCCATTCACCCATTTAAGGAAGGTGGCAATGATGCCATTCAGCCTTTGTACGATGAGAAAGAATATTCAAACGGTCTAGTGTCCGTTCATATTCTTCCATCAGCGAAAGTAAACCTGATAAAGGAATTAACCTCCATGAATGTTTTAAATGAACCGACAGAATATATTGAAGAGAAACTGGCTGATTTGAAAAATGAAGCCCATGTAGATGGTAATCAAGCAATTAATAAAGGTGAGGGTAATATCGAATTACAAGTTAATACTCATGATCGCCAGCTTGAGCAGTATGGCCGAAAGTACCATCAAGATTTTGACTTCGACTAAAGTCTAATATTTCTAATTATTTTATTTAGACCTCGTATAAATCTAGTGAGTGACTGTGTAAATAAAATTAGAACACTAATTAATTTATAAAAAGATGAAATCTGTGAGCTTAAAAATTGTTTATAAAGTAACTCGAAGTTAGAGTGGTGAAGCTTGTTATCAAGTTGTTAAATTTCACAGATCTAGTTTAAACACTCAAATGAAAAAGTGGCGCAAAGCTACTGAAATTTAAACCAATAACGAAAACATAAAGGATTCTGGAATATGAATATGCAAACCAATGCAGCGACATTCGTGCTGGAAAACCAAGTCGACACCGCCTTTTTACAGTCTTTTAGTGATGCATGGAATAACCATGATATTGAAGCGCTGATGTCGTTTATGACTGAAGACTGTGTCTTCCACACCGTGGCAGGAGAAGGCGTACTTGGAAACACTATCGAAGGGTACGAAGCCGTTCGCAATAGCTTTGAATTGGTTTGGCAGAACTTTCCAGATGCAGCCTGGAGCGACCCTGTCCACTTTGTGTGCGGTGACCGCGCGGTAAGCGAATCAACGTTCTCTGCGACTAACCCAGATGGCACCGTCATCGAAGCTCGCATGGTCGACGTGTTTACTCTGAAAGATGGAAAAATCAGCGTAAAAATCTAAGCCCTGACGATAAGCCAATTCTTACTGAGATGTTAAATCGAGCCAAAGAAAATGGTCGTGGCGTTTACACCTATCGATGGTTAAACCCGCTGTCGAGCAAAGTGGAAACTAAGCACACTTACTATCGAGTTATCGACAATAAGTTGGTTGGGGTGGGTTATTACACAAATTCAAACAACACGTAAACGCGTTTCTACGGAACCCTCAACCCAGTTAAATAAAGGGCTAGGGGCTCGAAATGCCGGTTTGTGTAAAAAAGCAATTTAGTAAAATTCACACTGTGTAATTTTTGTTGTGAAATTGTTTCAAAAATAACAGTAGTATGAAAAACATGGAAACCACACAGTAAAGAACAATTTTGAAAAGGGTCAATTGGGATGTTTGACCTTAATGAAATTTAAAGCCGTACGAGGGATAGACTATGAATATGCTGACACTAGACAAAACAGAACTTCACAGAAACCATTCAACTTTTATTGCTGAAGCTGTCTTTGCCGTCGAAATGGTGAAAGCAGACAAGCAACTCGAAAAGCAGAAAATGGCGAAACAGTTGCTTGATACTCTATTCCCTCTCGAGTCTGGTTCTCACGAAGATGTAGTGAGCTACGAGATTGACTACCGACATGTTCAGGTTTACTTCAAAAATGGCGAACATACTGGCCTAAAACGAGCGAAGCACTTTGTTGCTTTCACCGGCGATAAGTCTAAGCCTTCAGCAATCCTATTTCGTGATGAAAGCGGTACACACGTTGAAGTGACAATCGGTGCTCGTAAAGGCACTGGCTACTTAGAATTGGTTGATATTCAAGATATCCAGTTAGAGACATGCACCACGTTTGGCCAAACTGAGGCGAGCCGTTCTTCTGGCATCCGTCACTGGGTGAGCTTAGTGAAAGGCGATGAAAGCGGTCGACCGAACGCTTCAAGTGAAGATAAAGAGTTTACGGCAAAAAATGGCGAAGACTACAACCTAGGTTTTTGCTTCGCGATCTAATGTGCTGTCCTTGAAATGTACTGTCTTTGAAATGTACAGTGCTGCTCTGCTAGACGTAGCACTGACATTTGAATACTGATTTCTCTTTTACCTTTGGTAATTTCCCCGCCCCTATAGCGGGGCTTTTTTGTTAGAGCTATAAATAAATTAGGCTGTTGTTGATTTTATCTTTAGAAAGTTTGAATGAGATTTTACGGTGCGTTATTTTAATTTAAAGCACTGTATTTAAACATTTTTATTTGTTTATTTTATTCTGTTTTTATTGGCTTAACTATCACTATTGACGGTGGTTTGGGTGACTATTGAGCTAAAACTCAGTCAAAATGCTTTGAGCTGTGCTATAATCCGCGCCTTGGGATTGAGCCAATAAGTCCATTTGTCACCAATTATTGTGATTTTTATCGCCTTTTTATTTAGGTGGTGCGGCGAGCCAATCAAGTAGTAATTGGATATGGAGAGCGTCCTTATATTCGTTAATTCGGATATGCGAACATCATAATTTATGAGTTTTAAATCAAAAAAATACAGTATTGATTCTACTGACTATCAAGTTGGTCAAGACAACGTCAGTAAATGGGGCATGGATGTCCATAACACAGTCTTCGTAGCCTCAGTAGGCTTATCTCTTCTCTTCATCATCACTCTTCTTGCTCTTCCTCCTGCAGATGCTAAAGCTGCTATTGATTCTATCAAGGGTGCTGTTTTATCAAAGTTTGACTTCCTCTTTATGTGGGGAGCTAACATCATGCTAGCGTTTGCCGTTGTTCTCGCGTTTTCACCTTTGGGTAAAATTCGTCTAGGTGGCGAAGACGCGACGGCGGATTACTCCATGTCATCTTGGATAGCAATGCTATTCGCAGCGGGTATGGGTATAGGACTTATTTTTTGGGGTGTTGCAGAGCCAACCGCGTTCTTCACGAACTGGTTCGGAACGCCACTCGGTGCAGAACCTTTTACAGAAGCTGGTCGTGAACTGGCGCTAGGCGCAACCGTATTCCACTGGGGTTTTCATGCATGGGCTATCTATGGCATGACGGCGCTTTGTCTGGCGTACTTTGTTTATAACAAAGGCTTACCGCTATCAATGCGTTCTGTGTTTTACCCAATTCTGGGTGAGCGTGTGTGGGGCAAAACAGGTGATGTGATCGACGTACTAACGGTACTGGTTACTCTGTTTGGCCTTGCGACTTCATTAGGCCTAGGTGGTACGCAGGCAGCAAGTGGTATTAGCCACGTGTTTGGCTTGGAAAACAACATCTACCTTCAGCAATCTATTATCGTTTTGATTATGGGCTTGGCGATCATCTCTGTTATGCGTGGCATGGACGGTGGTGTTAAGTTCCTAAGTAACCTGAACATGGTTATTGCGTTCGTATTCCTTGGTCTTATCGCTGTACTGAACTTCACAACCGTGCTTGATTCTGTGGCAACGGCGGTGACGGGTTATGCGAATAACATCGTAGCGTTGAGCCAAAGCTCTGGTCGTGAAGACACAACATGGCTGCATGGCTGGACTGTGTTCTACTGGGCATGGTGGGTTGCGTATGCACCTTTCTTCGGCATGTTTGTAGCGCGTATTTCTAAAGGCCGTACGGTTCGTGAGTTTTTACTTTGCGTACTGATTATCCCAACATTGGTAACGTCGGCTTGGATGGCTATCTTCGGCGGCGTGGCTATCGAGCAGGTGATTAATCATGTAGGGCAACTTGGCTTTGACCAAGGCATCACAGACGTGTCTCTAAGCTTGTTCTACATGCTAGATGCTTACTCGTTCGGTAGTATTCTGTCGGTTCTCGCAGTTGCACTGATCATTGTGTTCTTCGTTACAACGCTAGACTCAGGCTCTATCGTTATCGATGGTATGACTGCGGGTGGTAAACTAGAAGTGCCAGTGAAACAGAAAGTGGTTTGGGCGGTTATCTCAGGCGCTATCGCAATGGTAATGCTGTGGATTGGTGGTACTCAATCAATCCAAGCTCTGCAATCTATTACGATTATTGCAGCACTGCCGTTTACGATCATTCTTTTGATTGGTTGTGTGAGCTTGTTGAAAGGCCTACTGACAGAAGTCGGTAAAGGGCAAGAAACGGTTACTCCGGCCACTAAGTAAGTACCTCTAGATAGGAACTTACTCTAATCAGCAGATTCAAAGCTCCCTTGCACCGCGTGCAAGGGAGCTTTTTTATGCCGTAGAAGACATCAGCGAAAGAGAAACAAAAAAGAGCCACAAGTGAGTAGTCATTTGTGGCTCTTTTAGTTCTTGGCTCTTAGTTATTAGTCTAGGTGCCCGGTTCTAGCTATGAGCGGGTTTACGCTTACGCGTTCAATTCGTGCTGAATAACGTAATCCAAAGCACCAACAACAGCAGCAACTTGAGCATCGTTACACTCTTCGTCTGTTACTTTGTCACTGTCTGGGTAAACCTCTGTGGTTGTACCGTACTTACAGTCAGTCACGCCGCCACATAAGCCAAGCTTCTTCATTGGGTAGTTGATCACGCCGTGTTGAGTGACGTCTGAACCAATGATCTTGCCTTCGTCATCCGCAGGCGCAATGTGGGTTACTTTTTCAACTGAAGCGATGACAGCAGCTTGGAATTCAGGTTGTGGGTTTTCAGTATCGCCAACAGTGTAGAAACCGTCTGGGATCATACCTTCGATGTACTCAATGCCATCACGAGCTGCGAGTGCAGGTCGGAATTCAGTTTCATCAGAGTCAGTCGTCTCATGCAGGTCAACGTGAACCAATACTTCTGGCAGAGACGCTACTAGAGCTCGTAGGTTTGCTGATTCTTCTGCTGGCGTACCGTCGTAGAAAGAGCGGTTTGGATCAACAGCATTTGGATTCCAGCGGTTGATCACTTCGTAGCCCCAAGGGCTCACACAAGGTGCGACAACAATGTTGAAGTGCGCCGTGTATTTTTCTGCTTGAGTCGCAGCGAATTTGATCGCGCCATGCACGCCACTGGTTTCGTAACCGTGAACACCACCTGTTACCAGAATCGTCGGCTTTGACTCGTCCCAGTTTTTGCTCTTGATAGCGAAGAGTGGGAAGCGAGCTTCGTCGTAGCTCAGTGCGCCGTATTGTTCGATGTCAAAGCGGTCTGCCAGTGCTTTAATCTTTGGTACAACTTCTTGCTGGTATTCACGCTTAACCGTTCGTTGAGCTAACCATGCTTCACGTTCTGCTTGTTGCCATTTTTGCCCTAGCTTACCAATCGGGTAGGTAGATTCACTTTTCATCTATACTTTTTCTTTTATGTTCGTGAAAGATTAAGACAGATTATTCCTGTCTAACAGAGACAGCAATAGAAAACACAACTTGTGACTTTATTTTTTACAGACTCATAACTTTGATGAGTGAATTGATGGTGTTACATTTTATTGATGGTTCAATTCTTTATAAAGAGACAACAAAATGGCTGGAGCAAGTTTACTAACACTGTTAGATGACATTGCAACCGTGTTGGATGATGTCGCATTGATGTCTAAGGTAGCCGCTAAAAAAACCGCAGGCGTATTAGGTGACGATTTAGCCCTTAACGCCCAGCAGGTATCCGGTGTTTCTGCTGAAAGAGAAATCCCAGTGGTATGGGCGGTCGCCAAAGGCTCATTTAAAAACAAGCTGATTTTGGTTCCGGCAGCACTATTGATCAGTGCATTCATTCCTTGGTTGATCATGCCACTACTGGTGATTGGTGGTCTGTTTCTTTGTTTTGAAGGGGCAGAGAAAATCTTAGAAAAGCTTTTTCCTCATGCTCATCAACACGAAGAGAAAGATGAGGAAAGCAGCTCGGGTGAATCTGTTGAAGAGTATGAGAAGAGAAAGGTAGCAGGCGCGATTCGGACTGACTTTATCTTATCTGCGGAAATCATTGTAATTGCGCTGGGTACCGTAACGGGTACAAGTATCGTGACTCAGATTCTTGTGGTGAGTTTGATAGCGGTTGTGATGACGATTGGTGTTTATGGCTTAGTGGCAGGGATCGTTAAGCTGGATGATTTAGGTTTCTATCTCCAGCGAACATCGAATGGCAGTGGCATTAAAACTCGATTGGGTAACGGGCTAGTCGCGTTTGCGCCCAAGTTAATGAAGACGCTTGCGGTGGTCGGTACTGCGGCGATGTTCTTGGTTGGCGGCGGTATTGTGGTGCACAACGTTCCTGCGATTCATCATTTAATTGAACCGATTATTATGGATTTTAGTGGACATACGATTGCGACTGCGGTGGTACCAACGCTATTAAATGGTGTGATTGGGGTTTTATCTGGATTGATTGTCGTTGCTATTTGGACTGCTATCGGAAAAATTCGCGGTAAGTAATCGTTAAATTACTGCTGGGAATAAGACAGTCTTTCATCGAAACAAAAAAGGGTCACCATAATTACTATGGTGACCCTTTTCGCTAAATGGAGGGTGTTTATTTAACAGCCCAAGTGCTTATTTTACAGACCAAGCAATCGTCTCGCCGCCACGGATTGGCACAACGATGTCTGAACCGAAAGGCATGGTTTCAGCAACATTCCACTCTTCTTTAACTAGAGTGATGGTATCTGAGTTACGTGGCATGCCATAGAAGTCTGGGCCGTTGTGGCTCGCGAACGCTTCTAGGTTTTCAAGCTTACCCTCTAGTTCAAACACTTCAGTGTAAAGCTCTACTGCTGCGTGCGCAGTGTAAGAACCCGCACAACCACATGCTGACTCTTTTGCGCCTTTAGCATGTGGTGCAGAGTCTGTACCCAAGAAGAACTTCTTGCTGCCGCTTGTTGCCGCCTCGATAAGCGCTAATTGGTGAGTGTTACGCTTCAAAATAGGAAGGCAGTAGAAGTGTGGCTTAATGCCGCCAACCAACATGTGGTTGCGGTTGTAAAGCAGGTGGTGAGCGGTGATGGTTGCTGCTACGTTGTCGTTAGCGTTCTTAACGAAAGTCGCTGCGTCTGCAGTCGTGATGTGCTCAAGAACAATCTTCAGGTTAGGGAAGTCGTTCACAATCGGTGCTAGAACTGTGTCTAGGAACTCTTTTTCACGGTCAAAGATATCAACATCGTGAGCCGTTACTTCACCGTGTACCAGTAGCAACATATCCACTTCTTGCATTGCTTCTAACACGTGGTAAATCTTTTGTGCTGACGTCACGCCTGAATCGGAGTTAGTCGTCGCGCCCGCTGGGTAAAGCTTTGCAGCCACTACTGCACCAGACTCTTTCGCTTTGCGAATTTCGTCAGGAGTGGTGTTGTCTGTCAGGTAGAGTGCCATTAGAGGCTGGAATTGCTCGCTTGGCTGCTCTGCCATGATGCGTTCACGGTAAGCTAAAGCCATTTCGGTATCGGTTACCGGTGGGATGGTATTTGGCATGATTAACGCTCGACCATTGTAGCGGCTGATATCGCGCACTGTATCTTTTAATACTTCGCCATCGCGTAGATGAACGTGCCAGTCGTCAGGACGAGTAATCGTAAGTTGTGTCATTGAAGGCTCCCACCATTTGAAGTGTTATGTAGTTGGAGCCTAAACTCAGCGAAATCTGTGAAAGCAATCGCTTACGTTTAGGCGACAGGATGATAGTGGAAAAGTACTTTCATTTCATCCTATTTTTAACTCTTCATGGCTAGGAGCTTGTTTTTATGGATATTTTATTCGGTATCTATTTGTTAATAAGGGTTAGCGGGTGGCTACCCACAGACCATGGATCATTCCTGGAACCCAGAAGAAGAAAGTAAGAATGATATTAATCACCAAATCTTTCCCGGCGCCGCGAGCGAAGAACACGCCAACAGGCGGAAGCAGTACACATAAGATGATAATGACGAGTTTGTTCATGATAAATCCTTTTTATTCAATGAAAGTTCAATGCGGTAAACGTGTTCATATTATAGAACGTCTCGAGAGTGTTACGGCATTGCTGCCTTAATGTACCAAAATAGAAAGCTAAACATCTCAAGATACTAGCCTAGTATCAAGTGTTTAATGCCTGCCAGTTCGACTAAAGTTAGATTGGATGTAATAGTGAGGTTTGAGTTGAAATTGTTTAAATTGAAACATAAATAGTGTGCAGTCTAGCGTTAAACTAGTTACGAATAACTAGTTTAACGCTAGCGTCTTAGGATTATTCGGTATCAACCCAAAGCTCTAATCCATTTAGGTAGCTGTCTCCTGTGGCCCTAAAGCCTGTTAACTGCTCATCTGCGGTTAGAGTATATTCATCGCTATAGTGACCTGAGTAAGATTTGCTACCACAGGTTAACAGTAAGCCACCAGATTTATTATATAGAAAGAGTCGAGACATATCGTTTCCAGACCCAAACTCTGTGGGTCCCCAGACAGCTCTAACTCTACCTATGTCAGCAACGTTTATTGTATGTTTGGCTCCGCCAGTGCCTCCAATATGAGCACCTCCTACCTGCGAGATAGAATCTACAATAAACCCACAGCCAAACGTCACTTGAGCATTGATACGAGTATCAAATAGATAATCATTACCAATGTCATCACCAAGGAATTTAACTGGATACCCTAGAGGTGTTGCATCGACGCAAGCAGCAAATCGAACACTCGAATTGGCATCATATGTACTAACAACTCTATCTGCCATGTTTACGGAATGATGATAGCTAGTTCCACTTGCTCCTTGGTTACTAGCCCAGTAGCTAACGTCAATTGGCCAGTTGTGATTAGTAAACAAACGGCCACTAGTATTGCCATCATCATATAGGCTTCGAAGTTCCGTCACCGTTGGCAATCGTGCTCCTCTAGCTTGGCACAAGTGATTAGCAGTGTGCCAATCGTGAGAAGCCGTGGTGATACCATTTAAAGCGGTAGTACCGTTACCAACTTGAGGTGTGGCGATGATTTCAGCATCTTTAGCATCTGCGTACATCAACGGTGGTAGGTAGATATTCCCTGAGACGATTGGCTCATATGGGTTACCGACGTAACCTTGCAAAATTCCTGTGGCATAGCCCCCTTTTCCATCAGACACAACATAGGACACAGATGTTTCTCCAGGTTGGGTACTAGTGAAATCAAACTCAGTATCATTGAAAAGATTACCATCGTTGTTGGCATCGTTTGGAATTAAGATGGTTGCACCAAAGCTGTATATGTCAACGAGATGAAGAGTATCACCGTCAGGGTCACTTATAAGATCCGCAACATTGAACCTTAATTGTTTACCATAAGGAATTTTAGCTACCTCGTCACCAGAGTCTGGATCTATATAACTGATTTTCCTACGAGATTCTGCTGTTGGTGCACTGTTTGTGTCTGTTGAGACCGCGATATCAATACTACCAGCTAACACACTTGAACCATCACTATAGCTATATAGGATGCGTTCTACGCCGCTTGGTATGCCATCTCCTGGGGTGTAATCAATCGTATTAGTTGATGTGTTTGCAATAGCAGTTGAATTTGTCGCATCACCATTAGGCAATGTAACCGTGGTTGCTAATGCATATGTGCTTGTGTCTAGAGAGTCCCCCGCGTTCCCAAGCTCTTTAGCGATATCTATTTGTACAGATGTGAAAGAGGAGGTTAGTCCTGAAATCGGTGTAAGTTGCTCAGTTGACTCACCGACAGCCGCACGAACTGTCGCTTCAGCAAAACCATCTCCTGATGTTGCTGAAGTAGCGCTAATACGCGCCTCTCCATGGTTACTATGGGAGCTCATAGCGATGTCAGAAGGTAGCGCAGCGCCAACTCGATAGCGGTAGTCGCACACTTTTGCACTTTGAGCGCTAATGGTGAAGCCATTGGCATTTTGGGATACAACATTACAATCATAGCTATTATTCAAAGACGTAACTGTCGTTAATGTAACTGACGAATCATCAGATGACTCCATATTATTCGACAAATCAACAAAAAAGGTATTTGTGGGAGTGCTTTGACGAATTACATCCTGAGCATAGTAAAGGGTATCTCCTGATGTTGGAGATTCGGGTTTGGAGTTAGTAGTCGCTTCGTCGCTAGATGCACCACACCCAAACAGCGCCAATGATATCGCTACTGACAGGGATAATTTATGAAAAGGTGCGTATGTACTTATTCTCATCATGTATTTAATACTCATTAGTGAATGTTATGGGAATTAAGCAAAGAGAGCACAGCCCATTATTTATTTGCGTATTCTAACAAGGCTAAATCACTTTAAATTAGCACGAGCTAGTATCTGGCACTGGTGAGTGCCTAGTTGACAGCTGGCGCTATTAGCAATGATATAAGTTAAAACTCAAACTGTTATACGTCTCTAGTATTTATATTGAAGTGGGGTTGTTCATGTGAATAACTACTTTTATAAGATAAGACCGAAGGTGGGATCTAATACCAGTTACTAAATTAGCGAATGAGTAACCTAAGGAATTAAATGCCTAGGTTATTTTTTAGGTGAATGGTTTTCTTGCTCAAATATCCACTAGGCATATCGGAAGGTCACTTTTCTTTACTTGCTAACCAAAACGTTTATTCATTGCATATCATACACCCGAAGTTAGCAAGGGGCTAACTAATCATATTATGAATATATCGAAGGAAATAAAAGTGAAAAAACTAACACTTATTACACTGCTATCTGCAATTACATCTGTTCCAGCTTTTTCTGCACCTGGCGATACCTCTATTGGTTCTGTAGTATTCAGCGGCTTTGTTCCTGGTTTTGTATCCAACGGTGACATCCTTGTTACTGGTGCGGGCGGTAGTGAAGACCCTGCTTCTTTTGTTGGTACGTTACAGGTGAACGCTGACGGTACGTTCGCAACGACTAAAGCAGTTGTTTTGGAAGCGCATGACTACACGGGGGCTGTGCTTGGGGCTTTAACTCCAGCTAACTGGACGGTATCACAAGTAAATGTGCTTCCAGCTTCAATGGGTGAAGTACAGCCTAACATTGTCGTCGGCGATAACCTTTCAGCGACGGAACTTACTGCAGCTGACTACTTAGCTTCAACTCAACTTTCAGCAGGCGATACGATTCAACTGTATGTTGCTAACGATACAGCACACTCAACTCCAGATGATATTGCTGGTACAGAAGTTATCGTTAACGTTGATATGATTGCAACTTTGCCATAAGAAAAAATCTCATTATTTGATAGGCACTTAATTAATTAAGTGCCTTGTTTTTCGAGGCTGATGAAAATGAATATCTATATAAATTATTTCTTTCTATTATTGCTTGTTATTTTTAGTTTCAATAGCTTTGGCTATGAAAGCTATTCATTTCCAGTAAATACACAAATAAATAGAGCGAATTTGTATGACTATTCTATAAATGTAGATTTATCTGATGAGTTTATTGCACTGAAGTATGATGGTGAGAACGAAACCTTTCTAAATGGGCGTTTTTATTCTTATATTAGAACGAATATACCAACAAGCTCTGGGGATTCGTTTGAATACAGTTATAACATATCAGAGTTCACTTCTAAATGTGTTTTCAACGATAGCGGTGAGACTATGTATGATGATTTTGTCGATCTCTATATCGATAGAAAACATTACTCTGATATTTCAGATATACCAAACTTTGAATTTAATAATATTAAAAATACTGAATATGAAAACTCTACCAATGAATTTGAATTAGTGACAAATAAAAATATACCGAGTGATGAGCCATTAGATTGCAATGGTCGTATTACGTTCAATGTGGAGCTTCAACTATAATGTTTATTAGACTTTGGTTTGGTTTAAACTTAATTATCATATTTTTCTTGGCCATAATATATAGTTCAAAATCCGTCGCAAATATTCCAGATGGATTTGAAGATATGTTTGAAGAGAAGTTGATAAGAATGCCACTAATTCTCTCGGCTGATAACAACAAATTATTCTATTCGGAAGCTTTCATCTCGGGTGATGAAGTAAGAATTCCCACTTCACAAAAACAACTTGTAGCACAAGCATTGGCGAATGAACTTGGTATTGAGAAAGATGTTAGCGATGCGATGGCAACAACACTGGTAAATGGGGTTGAATCGAGCCTAGATTGTAAAGGTTATCGAAGTGAATGTGGTCTACTACCTGATTTATATGATTTTGTTTATGTGCCAGATAGCCAATCATTGATTATTCATGTTAACTCACAATTCTTAACTGAGATAATAGAAGAGTCAGAAATAAAATTTGTAAAAGAAGAGATCGATCAAAACGCGATCATTATGTCACATGGTTTGAATCTATCTGGTTCTTATAGCGACAACACTGATTATACATCGTCTTATTCTTATCAACATGAAAATTATGCAGGTTTTGGCAAGTATGGCTATTTGCATAATGATCTAAACTTTAGTGATGTCAATGGTTTCAGTTCGGATGACTCATCGTATAACTATGTTGGTGGTAATACTCGTTTCTCTGTCGGGTATAAATACCAAGAACGCCCTTGGAATAGTACTCAGTTTTTAGAAAATGGCAGCAAAACTTCTGGTTACATGTTGTCGATTGGATCGACGAGAGAGCTAGTAAAAAAATCATCTTCTAATTCTAGACGAGTATATTTGAACATTTCAAGAGCTGGTCGACTAGAAATTAATGATGATAGAGGCCGTGTTCTATTAAGTCGTAATGTGGATGCAGGGCAAGAATACTTTGACTATAACGAGCTACCATTTGGTACTTATACTGCGACAATTCGAATATTTGATGGCAGTGAAGAGTTTTACACAGAAGATAGGTTGATAGTCAATACAAGCTCTTCGTCGATTAAAACCGGCGAACTAGATTATCATATTACAGCCGGTTATTTATCAAGAGACCTGACGAATACGGGACTAGAGGACGATTTTGACCAGAAATCCATCAACTTTGCTTATGATAATTATGAAAGTCCAATGTTCACCAATGGGAAATTGAGCTATCAAGTTACGGATTTTTTTGCACTGGGTGCAGGTTCGTTTATTACAGGGGAAGATAATTATAATTATGTTGGTGGTCACTTATCTTTAGGGGAAGTGTCCAGAATATCGGCAGTAACAGGATTATTTGACGATGGATCTAGTTTTTATAATTTTGATGTGGGGATTTATAACTTAAGTGTATCTTACACAAAGTTTGATAGTGAAAATGATAATAGTATTGGAGATATTAGTTTGTCTCAACTTTTATTCAGTAACTCGAACTATACGTCATTATCAGTAAATTACAACAAGTACTTAACGAGAAATATATCATCATATATATCGGGTATATTAACAAAAAACCAATATAAAGATTTTAGTAATGGTTATAATAATGAATCAGAAAGTTGGTCTGCAAGAAGTGGCGTGCAGATATCATCATTACCACTTGACTCAAAGGTGAACTTAGAGTTATCAGCAAGTGAATCGAGCGATATAAATTATGGTGTTATGGCCTCAATAATTATTCCAATAGGCCAGGAAAACACATACACACATAGTACACAAGCACAAATAGATGATAGTGGTGATGTTGCGCTATCGCATAGAGATACAGTCTCAAGTAGTCTAATTAACAGAAACAATCTAAATGTATCAAGCTCTGCGGGACTTTATTATCAAGATTCTACTGAAGACCAAAGCAGTGCCGATTTATCATTGTCTGCAAATTATAAGAATAAATATATTGACTCAAACTCTTATACCTATATCAATTCAAGTAGCAATACAAGTGTTTCTGCATATATTGGTACAAGTAATATCGTAACTTCTCAAGGAATAGAGTTTACGAGTGAAAAGTCATCTTCTTATTTTATTTCGAATAATGATACAGGGGAACTGTCTTCGGATGGAAAATTCTTGGCGGTAGTTAACTCCGAGCAGAATGGAAAACAAAGCAATGCTTATGTTAGTGGAGATGCTTTGACGGTATATCCATTAAAAGAGTTCTATGAATATGAATTCAAGCTTGATACGGAAGCCTCTGATTTTTACAACAATGGTGAGTCTTATACGTCGGCTACTAGTTATCCAGGAACTGTTATCCGTTTGGATACGTCGTTGTCTGAGTTGAAATCATTTATATCGACGTTTAGTGATATAAATGGAAATCCAATAGACGGAGTTGAATGTATCGGTGGAGGTTGTGTTTCTACTGACAAGCTTGTTGAAGGTGTGTATCAATTTAAGGTGAAAGATAAACAACCTTACAAAATTATATCTAAGGAAAACCAATGTGTAATACCGGAGTTATCATCGGTTAATAATTTGAATTTAGGTAATAACTTCTGTATGCCATCATTCGAAGAAAATAGTGAAGGTTATCAGATAGCCCTAGTTGATGGTGTTTATTATTACTACTTAGGGCAATACAAGGATAGTAATATTGTATTGAACTATCAGAACAAACTGAACAACTCAGGTGTTGAAATTATAAACAAAAAGCTTGGCGGTTATTTGTATATATTCGCTAAGTCTCCTGAGCAACTAACTACGGCAAACAAACTGTATGTTGATGAACTCATTAATTATGCAGTTCATATGGAGATGACGCCATATGCTTATAACTAACATAGAGAAAATTATGCAACGTGTAATATTTACTTCGATACTATTAATGACGACCTCTTTTAGCCATGCATTTAGCATAGATAAAATGCTTCTTATAGCTGGAGAAGATGGTAATGGAGTTTTTACTCTGACTAGTTCGAAAACTGAACCTGAATATATAAAAGGTAACGTTAGCCAAGTAAAGGTTGAAAACGGAGAGTTAGAAAAGGTAGAGCTAACAAAAGATAATTTACCTTTATGGGATCTTGCGCTATTACCCAATAAACTGATATTAAATCCGGGGGAAAGACGTCGTGTATCAGTAAAGAATTTATGTCAGGTTAATTGTGATGATTTAGAGAAGGACAAAGTTTATCAAGTGACTTTCATGCCTAGCGTTATCGATGGAGATAAAAAAGAAAGTATAATTGGTATTAATTATGGTTATGCTCCTTATTATATTGTACCTGCAAAAAATACTAATGTTGACTACAAAGTTAAATATAACGGTTCAGAAGTTTATGTGGAAAATAATGGTAACACATTTTTCTACATACAGTTTGATAACTGTAAACCGAATTCTGTTAGTAACAAATGTAAACAAACTAATACAATACTATCTGGTCGAAAGAAAACCATAAAATTAGCAGAAGGCCTGCAAAATGTCGATTCGTTATCCGTTAAGGTAGCCAACCATGATTACAGTTATAACAAAAATATCACTATTAAAAAGAAATAGCCTAATTAGTATAGCGCTATTATTCACGGCTTTAGATAGTAGCCATGCTGCAGATGTATACGGAACGATTACAGCAAACAACTCTGTGGTTTGGAACAATGCGGCGCCAAATAGTTATTTCGGTAGTGAAGCTATATCTCCATCTGCATGGACGATAGCGCAAGAGCAACCAACGGCAGAGTGGTATCCCGCAACGATGGATAACCAACCCGTTAATAACGTTAGCTTTGTTAATCATTCTACAGGCGAAAGTTTTAACACCAGCCTGGAGTTGTTAGGCGTTGAGTATAATTTGGGTAGCTCGGCTAGTTATTTCACATCAAAAGACTACGGGTCAAATGTGGGAATGGGAGTTGCCAATGAGTGTGCAGCTACAAATATAAGTGGTTCGAGTGCGAAAGTGGGCCAAGAGTCGACTTTGTGTGTGTCGCGAATGGGTTACACAGCAACAAGCCGAATAGAGCCTTTTAAGTTTTATCGACCTGCTTTCGCTTTGCCTAATATCAGTAATGATGTGTTCGCAGCCCCTGTTGGATCTGGAACTTTTACGGCATCAATTAACCTTTCACCCACTTACTTTTTTACAAGTCAAACCGGTACGATGACTTATACCAGAGTGCCGGAGACGTTAATTATCACGATTGATTATCAAGCTGCGATCCTTGAATCATTAACGGTACTTGGAGACGGGAATATTGAACCCCAGTATGATACTGCAACAAAAAGGATCTCTGGTACAACGAGGTATGATGTTAGCTTGTTAGGGACTTTACCTACAGGCGTTATTATGACATTTAGCCCTACGTCAGGTGACTATGAGCTTACAAATATTGATAACTCGCTAGAAAAGATACCCTACACAATCACGTGTGCCATTGGCTGCGAAAGCCCTGACAAGGTGATTGTCCAAGACGGAGTACTTAATACCGTATCTTTTCCTGATTCAGAAGTGATTACAGTGAATGGAGAAGGTAGTAACAAAGTTGATGTAGCATACGATGTTAGTTTTGATGTCGATGGAAATGCACTCAGTTCAGGTAATTACCAAGGGTCGTTTAATGTTGTTTATGAGGTGAACCTGTGAACCGACTAATTAATAATATTTTTTTTATGTTTCTAGTACTAACCAGCGGTGCAGCGGTTGCTGAGAAGCCAACTGCTCATATTTTGGGGGTAGGGGCAAACTATGGCTATAATTTTGATGGAGATATGTTTGAGAATTCTCAATCTATTTATTTTCTCTACCAATATAACCGACTTCAATTGAATCTAGGTATCAAACATTATAAATTATTAGATGATTCTGAGTACATACCTGATTTAGGTTTGCTTTATAGTATACATGATGGAGAAGAAATTGATTTAAAGGTTGGAGTCGGATTTGAAGATAAATATCCAACAATAGAGTACCTTGCTGAGTATGCTTTGAATGAATATTTCGGTGCGAGTATCGCACTTAATCAAACGTTGAATGATGATTTTGGGCAAAATCAACGAGAAGCCGTGGTTGGATTATCTTATTATTTCAATGACAGCAAGCGTAAGATTGAGTCTGACCAAGTTGAACCTCGCCCTTCGTCACTTGAAATTACGAAAGCTCCGGATTGCACATCTGACCCAACTGATACGGACTGTGACTTCGATACTATGTCTAACAGTATATCCGAAGTTGCTGTTAAGCCGACATTACCTTATGTCGTACAAGAAGGTGATTGGTTATATGAACTACGTAGAAAGTTCGGCTTCGATTTAGAAGAGATCATTGAGAGTAATGATATTGAAAATCCTGATTTGATCATTCCTGGCCAAGTATTAGAATAAGCTCTTACCGGTAACCTGATCAATATTAAAGTATTACTAGACCTATTTCTTATAAGGTATGGTGATGCTTTTTTTTTGCACTCGATTAAATCTGTCTAACTATTCATCTATGATCTTACATAGCTTACGTTGATGTGAATAATCAAGTGTTGCCAAGAATCATGGTTTACATACCAGATCTTAGGTTCAGGTATTAAATATTACGAAGTTAGATAAAATTTAATTCTCTTAATGTAAAACTATTAAACTACTATGAAGACTTGCAAGATATGTATTAGCGTTTTACTCTTCGGTCTCTCCCTAAGGTTTAACTGCCATCAAATCGCTAACCAGTGCATAATATGCATAAGTCTGGTGAATTGATGTGGCCGTATCCATGCTATATCATGATCGTTATGAATGGACTTTTCTGAACAAATTAATGTTTACAAATCTAACATCACGGATGCAAGAGTGGCTGGTAGGCATTAGACTTCTTTTTTCCTGCGAATAAGCTAAACTCTCATATGTAACCAATTACATTTGAGGTGTTTATGAAGTCGTTTGTCAATATTAAGGTCGTTTTATGTTCGTTTTTATTTTTTGCAACCTCAGCGATTGCTTCTATTAGTGCTGATGATGTCACGTTTTCAGGCCGAGTCGATGGAGATATACGAGCAATTTATTCTGACAAAAGTCTAACGAATGTGGATGGCATGCAAAACACGAAAGCTGTAAGAGGCATGACTCAGAGCAGTTATGTAACATTACTAAACAATGAAGTAGATGATGTAATTGTTCGTGAGGTTGACATGTAGTCAAGCGAACATAGCATATTAGATTCTAACTTTTTACCATATGCTTTAATACTCAATCGCTTAATTACATAGTATATAGATTGTACTGATAATTTAAGTGGGAAAATAATGAGGTATATTGGTTCAATAATATCGAATACGAATGTCAAAACTGTAGAGCTGTGTTTTGAAAGATTGAAGCAAGCAGGAGTTCATCCATCAGAACTATCTTTCGATGGATTGGTACTCCTGTTAATGTGCGCGGAAAGAGACCGCTTAGCAACACTGAGAGCTAATTGAGCATGGGTTTGAACAGGTTTGACAGCCTGTAAGCAAGTTCAAGAACTCGGGTTGAGTAAATAGCTGGCTTGTTTTTATGTGCATTAAAGCTTTAGAATAATAGTGTTTACCAATTTTGATTGCACCGTTGGTTGATTTTTTCTCGTACGAAACAACAGAAAATCCCATTTTTTCGAGTACTTCTGCTGAGCTCTTTATAGCAACTGTTGTGTAGTAGTCGGTAATGTTAGCGTGTTTTGCTAGAAACCTGAATTCTCTATTTAATTGTAGACGAAAAGGTCGCTCGTACAGCGAATGATGGCTCACCGCAAAATAAGCTAATTTTCGTCTTTTATTATAAGGAACGGTTTTTCTTAAATCTATTTCATCAATCGACTTTTGAGAAAGTGTTTCAATTTCGGAGATCATACCTTCAGTCGTGAATATAGTGCCTATGTTATGTCCTAATAGCTCCCCTGTGACGCTGTCGACATATTTATAGGCAATGAAACGTTTTTCATTGCAATATTTTAAAAAATCGATTTTATAGAGTCCATGCTTAATATTCTCATCAGAGGTTTTCTCATGAAAAACAAGTACAGAATTTACAATCTCACTATCATTAGAATTTCCAATCGGATATCCACAAACAGGATTGTGTTCGATCATCGATGTTGACTGATAATTTGCTCTGGCGATCAAGTTATTTAAACTACGGTATTTCTCTTCCATCAGAGTATTGAATTGATCAACTCTATTTTTAGAACTAGGGTCTTGATGTTGTAAATGACTAACTTTAGATAGATAAGGCTCAAGATCGTTGGTAAATTCTCGCAAAACACGAATACTACGGCTAAGAGTTGGTTTAGTTGTTCCTCTTTCCCATCGACTAAGTGTAACGGTATCAATGTTCGATAGATCTCCTCCGAGTAAGTTGAGCTTTGTAGCTGCTTGACTTTGTGTTAGTTCATTCGCGATTCGATATTTTTTTAAGTATTCGCCAAACACAGTAGTTTTCTCCAATCTTTTGCATAAGGCGAAGTATTATTATGTGTAGAAACTTAAGATGGTAGGCATCTTAATTTAAAGTCTGTTTGGCTATGCCTAATGATTTTTGATTGAGTATTGGTTATCCCACTGGGTTGTTTTTATGAGGGTTATTATTTCGGGTTGAGAAAGAAGTGTCGCTGTATCAATTTCGTATAAGCAATGTTCGAATGAGCGGTTGCCTAATTTAAAACCTCCTTTTTCTGACTCAATATCAAATGCTATTTTCTTAAATCCAAGTTGCTCTAAAATTTGTCCGATTTCAGGCCATGCACTAAAGAAATAATAACGTTGAACATTTGAATAGTGAATTAGGTTTATAAATTGAGAAACTAACATACATCGAAATATCTGGAAATTAGAAGAGTAACGATTATAATTACAAACCGATAACTTAGTCGAATTTTTATAACTGACAGATTTTGTCAGGTCGATATCAATGATTTTTGAATGAGTAACTTTGTCAAAATAGTCACTTTCGAATATAAAACTAATTGAGTGACCTACCAACTGCCCGCTTTCTGTTATAAATCTTTTTAAAATAGCTCGTTTGTTTTGTTGGTAGTCATATAGATTAATGTCGAAAAAACCCTTCGGTGTATGGATGGCTGTTTCGTAAAAGATTTTAAGGCTAGATAGTATCTTGTCATCATCTTTCAAAAGAAGTGGCATCTCAGTAATTAAAGTTGATTGTGGCTCTTGTGGCTCTTCATAACTTAATGATGAAAGCTTCGTTACCCTGTTATTAAAACGAAGTTGTTCAACCTCGTCTAGTAGCTTTGTTTCGTTTGGATTAGGTATTAATTCATAAAAGTCACTCAGGTCAACCTGTAAACAACGCAAGATTCTTAGGCATTTTGCAAGTGTTGGTTTGGTTTTTCCTCGTTCCCAACGACTGAGAGTTACCACGTCTACAGAGCGAAACTCTTCATTTGCAAGGTTTAACTTAACAGCAAGCTCACTCTGAGTAAGACCTAGTGAGACTCTCAATTCCTTTAAATAGTCACCAAACATACATTATCCCTAAGCGTAATTTGATCTAATTGAAGTATAGCCATCTATGATAGTTTATGGCGTTTTTAATAACCTATCTAAATGTAACAGACTCGAGATTACCGTTTTGAAACGGCATTGTGTATTTGTACAGGAGTTCGTTTAACTACTTATGCAGTTTGTCTTCACGGTTAAGAAGTAGGCATGTAAAGCTACATATGATTTGTTCATGCTAATCCTTGCTAGTTATTGATCTGTAGTATGGATTAATCACAAAAAGAGGTTTGTTTATGAATACGAATATGTTGTCTGAAAATTTACAAGCCGAAGCACTTATTGACGATGTTAATCAGGGATTGTTTTATCCTGTTTTTCAACCGATAACTAATGGCAATGGAACTGTCGGTGCTGAGGTTTTGTTACGTTGGGAAAAAGGGCACGATGTTGAATCGTCAATTCGCTGTCTGTTAGACTCTAAGAAGATTGCATGGTTTACTCAAATATTCTTGTTAAGAGTGTCCGAGGAATTATTGTCTCAGAAGAAAATGATTGATTTTCTGACTATTAATATCTCCCCTGATCACGTTTTAAGTTTCACTTTTCTACGTGATATTTCCCCAATTTGGCAAGCATGTAATAAGTTGGGTATAACCTTATGGATTGAGCTTACTGAGAATGAACAATACCCGGTTGGCATTGACGAGAAAAGGATGATGTCCCAGTTTGGAGTATGTCGTGGTCTTGGAATTAAAATCGCGATAGATGACTATGGCAGTGGTTATAACACTGGTGAAGCACTGATTAGGGTTGTTAAACCGAACATAGTGAAAATAGATCGGTCGTTAATGAGAAACCGGAGTGATAATTCGACCTTTTGGGAGCGTCTTAGATTTTTAGCTCGGAAGTATCAGATTGAATTGTTATCTGAAGGTATAGAAAACCATGAAGATTTACGTTTTGCACAATCGCAGGGCATAGATTATTTTCAGGGCTATCACTTAGGCAAACCTGGCTCATTGAGTCAATTGTCGAAACAAGGTGCAGCATATTGCTGATCTACTTAAAAATAGCGTGAATAAATTCGGGTTACTTTTAGTGTGTAAAGCATCATCGTTAGTTTCAAGAGTTTTAGGTTTGCCGGAACATAATGCCATTCTATTAGTTTAATCATGCCTACTTAGTATCAAGTGTTTAATGCCTGCCAGTTTATCTATTTATAACCATTTGTTAGCATTGGGACAAACAACAAAACATTGGAATCGTTATGTCGCAGTCACCTTTGGATCAAAAGGCTTTGGAGCAAGAGCTTTCAGGTCAACAGCCCTCCTTATCTCAAATTAATGTGTTTCCGGTTAAATCAGTAGGTGGGATTGCACTCTCTTCTGCTTGGGTCGAAAAACAGGGCCTTACCTTCGACAGACGTTTTATGTTGGCCTTGGCTGACGGCTCAATGGTGACGGCACGTAAGTACCCTAAAATGGTCAAGGTATCTTCTAGCTTGCAACCAGATGGTTTGATCTTCACTTATGAAGCTAAAGAACCGCTGCGCTTAAAGTATGCGAGCTTCAAGATGCAAGAAGCGCCAGCAACGGTGTGGAAAGACAGCTTCACGGCATACACGACATGTGATGAAGCCGATGATTGGTTCAGTGATGTGTTGGGCGTGCGCGTTGAGCTACTGTTTTCTGGCGAGCAATCGAATCGTGTTCGTGAAAAGCTCGGTCACAATGTGAGTTTTGCTGACGGTTACCCAATGTTAGTGATCAGCCAAGCCTCTCTTGATGAACTCAATCGCCGCAGCCCTGAAACCCATTCAATGGATCAGTTCCGCACCAATTTTGTCGTCTCAAACACTGAAGCGTTTGCTGAAGATGGTTGGAAGCGCATTCGAATTGGTGAGGTTGAATTCGAAGCGGTGAAGCCTTGTGAGCGCTGTATCCTAACGACAGTCGATGTTGAGAGCGGCGAATTCAGAGCAACAAAAGAGCCACTCAATACCTTTTCTACGTTCAGAGCCAATGAACGTGGTGGCGTTTTCTTTGGTCAGAACCTTGTGGCGAAAAATGAAGGTCTGGTGAAAGCGGGTGACGTTGTTGAGGTACTTGAAACCAAAGAGAAAGAACATTACGAAGACTCTTGGGTCGAGTCACTGCACTTAACTTGCGTCGAGCGTGAAGAGATCGCTCGCGACTTCACAACCTTTTGGCTAGAGCCAGCGAAAGAGAACAATTTATTACCAAGCTATCAGCCGGGGCAGCATCTACCGATTGAAATGGTGATTAATGGCGAGAAAGTGTCTCGTCGTTACACGTTATCTTCTAGCCCTTCACGCGCAGGTCGTTTGGCGATTTCCGTGAAGCGAGTGGACGATGGTCAAATCTCAAACTGGCTCAATGATCACTTCCAAGTCGGTGACACGCTAGTTGCTCAGAATCCAGATGGCGCATTCTACTTAGAAGATAACCCAACACATCCATTACTGCTGTTATCAGCGGGAAGCGGCATCACCCCTATGTTGTCGATGCTTCGTTACTTAGCCGACCATGGTCAGATTGATGATGTGGTGTTCTATCACCAATGCAGCAGTGAAGAAGATATCCCTTATCAAGCTGAGATTGATAAGATCGCTCGCGAACATGCTGGTCTAAGTGTGATTTATTCACTAAGCCAACCAACGAAAGAGTGGGATGGTTTGTCAGGTCGTTTGAGTGTGTCTCATGTCGCCAAAATTGAGGACCTTCATAAGCGCCAAGCATTCGTGTGTGGCCCTGACGGCTTTATGGATAATGCCAAGAAATTGCTGATTCAAATGGGGCTGAATCCTCAGCATTATCATCAAGAAGCGTTTGGTGTTGCTCAATCAACGGAAGAAGCGGTGAAGCAACTGCAGTTGAGCGTTAACGGCTACCTGTTCGAAGGCAACAACCAATCAACACTACTAGAGCAAGCTGAGTCGGCAGGTGTGTCTATCGCATCAAGCTGTCGCGCGGGTTTCTGTGGTGCTTGTAAAGTGACCCTTGAGTCTGGGCAAGTTCATCAACCTGATGTACCGGCGTTGCAAGAGCATGAACGCAACATGGGGCAAATACTGGCGTGTTGCAGTGTGCCTCAAACTGATATCGAAGTTGTAGACTAACTCGGTAGGTCGGAAGGCCAGAAAGAAAAGCACATTGAATAGAAAAGGCCGGAAGTTCACTGAAATGAACTTCCGGCCTTTTTGATTCTAAGATTAATTCAAACAATTAATCGTAGATCGTTGGGATCGGTTGACGCTTGTGCTGTGTTGCTTTGTAGATGCCTACTAAGCGGTCTGACACGTCTTGAGGGACTTCTTTACCTTCAAGGAAATCATCGATTTGGTCGTAAGAAAGGTTCAATGCTGCTTCGTCGGCTTTCTGTGGATCAAGCTCTTCTAGGTCGGCAGTAGGCACTTTCTTAACCAATAGCTCTGGCGCACCTAGCGTTGCTGCAAGTTCACGAACTTGACGCTTGTTCAGGCCAAACAAAGGCGCTAAATCACATGCGCCGTCACCGTGCTTGGTGTAGAAGCCAGTGATATTTTCAGCTGAGTGGTCAGTACCGATGACAAGACCGCCAACGTAACCTGCAATTTCGTATTGTGCGATCATGCGAGCTCGAGCTTTCACATTGCCTTTCACAAAGTCGATTTTTGCTGAATCTGTTGGTAGTAGGCCTGTGCCCTCTAGAGCAATGTGAGATGCAGCGTGAAGCCCATCAACACCCGCTTTAATGTTTACAGAAACAGATTGAGAAGGCTGAATGAAAGACAGCGCAAGTTGCGCTTCGTCTTCATCTTTTTGTTCACCGTAAGGCAGGCGAACCGCGATGAATTGGTAGTCGTTGCTACCAGCGTTTTCATTTAGGCTATCAACGGCCATTTGTGCTAAACGGCCACAAGTTGTCGAATCCACACCGCCACTGATACCAAGGATCAGAGACTTGCAGCCTGACTGCTGAAGTTTCGTTTTAATAAAGTCCACACGACGAGTCACTTCGAAGTGAGGGTCAATTGAAGGTAGTACGCGCATTTCGTCACGAATTAACTGTTCCATTCGTATTCCTTTCCTGCAAGCAAATTAAAAATCTAGTGTTATCATACCTAAATCATCCGATTTAAAAACCTCTTTGCACAAGCTTAGAAAGAGAAGGCAGTAATAAACAATGGAAAAAATAGCCATTTTCGGTAGTGCGTTTAATCCACCGAGCTTAGGGCACAAAAGTGTGATTGATTCGTTGGCTCACTTTGACAAAATTCTACTCGTTCCAAGTATTGCCCATGCTTGGGGAAAAGAGATGCTAGACTTTGATATGAGATGTCAGTTAGTTAACGCATTTATTAGCGATCTTTCACTGGATCAAGTGGAGCTTTCTTTGATCGAAAAGAGCCTATTTACCCCAGGTGAAAGCGTCACGACTTATGCAGTGCTCAGTGAACTTCAAAAGTTACATCGTGACGCTGAACTGACGTTTGTTATTGGCCCAGATAACTTCTTTAAGTTCTCATCTTTCTATAAATCAGATGAGATTACCGAGCAGTGGTCTGTAATGGCTTGCCCTGAAAAAGTGAAAATTCGCAGCACAGACATACGTAATGCACTGATAAGTGGAAGCGATGTTGCAAAACTGAGTACAAAGTCAGTTACAAAGATGTTGCAAGATAGTGGACTGTATCAGATAATGTAAGTTCACTAATCAAGAGGTCAGAGGACTATGCTAAAGAGCGCGATATCAGCGACGTTGATCATGGCAGCATGTAGTATGCCTGCGTATGCTGAGTGTGATTTTTTTAGCTTAGATTCAATCATGCTGACTTCTGATGAAGATGACAATTGTCTAGATTTCTCGACCAGCATTGAGTCTTTTGGCCAACGTATGATGGAAATCAGTGGGCTGAGCGATGATGAACCTGAAAGCACACCGGACTATTGGTCTGATTGGGTACTTCAAAGTAAAGACTCGCCATTGCTGACACAAAGCATTGAGTCAAACTATGTTGGCTTGGGTATGTGGTTTCCAGAAGACCTTGAAGACGAGCAGTATGATATGTCTACAGAGGAGTGGTTGATGAATCATGGTCTTCAACTCAGCATCGGTTTTGGCGAGAAAGTCGAAGGGCAGCCGCGTATGCGCTTTGATTATCGTTGGCACGACTCACGTGACGCCGACCTAATGATGCAGGTTGAGTTGCCATTTTAGACAGGCAGATACACAGATAGATTGCTATCTACGTCTAAATAGTAAAAATTAAAAAAGCCGCAAAAACTCAGTTTTTGCGGCTTTTTAGTATCTGGCTTGCGAGTTTTAATACCAGCACTCACTTTCCGCCAAGCTATAAATCTTCACCAAAAACAAGCATACACAGTTGCTCGAACTCTTCTTCTTTACCTGAGAACAGATCATCAATCACAAGTGAACGTTTTTGACCTGACTGCATGCGCTTCTTCGCTTCTCGCATCACCATCACCAGAGTGTGCTCTTGTGGCAGGTTTGAATCATCAATGTTCCATTGATTGAATCGCTGAGAAAGAGCACTTTCACAAAGCAGTGGTTTAAACGACAACACTTCTTGCTTCAAGACAGAAAGCATATCTTTAAACGCTTGTTCCGTATTATTGGCATTGGAAGCGCGAGCTTTGGTTTGCTCTAGTTTTTCTAGTAGTGCCGAAGAGAGGTTGGTTTGCGTAATGTAACCCGCTTGTCTTGGGAATGAATCCGTCAAACGAACAGAAAAATCGACACGGTTAACCTGAGTGTTTGGAAAGTAGGTCAGTGACGTTAGGCAGTCGTGTGGAATCCAGACGCTTTGTCCTGGTTCAACGGCATACTCTTGTTTGCCTAACTTAATCAAAACCAAGCCACTTTGAACCGATACAAGGCTATGTTTAAGTACTTTCTTGCGTGGTGTGATCACCAAGTGTGAAAAGTAAGCCGATGTATATTCAATAGCGAAGTTCATAGATAGTACCTTAATTTTGGGGCGTCAAGATTACCGTTAATCTTAAAGAATGCCAACAATAACAGGGGATTTTCAATGTTTCTGGTCTGACCTTGTCAAAAGTATGGGCTCTGTAGCTGCGAGAAGTCAAAACAACGCGTAGAATGAGCCAGCTTTTTATTATATGAATTAAAAAATGACCTCTCCAACCGATCCATATGTTGATATTCGTCCTTACGGCGATGATGAAATTCCAGCGGCACTAAACCGTCTTATTAATGATGAAGAATTTATCAGTGCAATCTTGCACTACCGTTTTTCAAACCATGCGTCTTGGTTCAAAGCATTAATGAGCCCGATTTTGCGTGTGTACTTAAAAATGAAGTGGAGCAAGCTGACTAGCGTTGAATCCATTCAGATTGAAGTGAAAAAGTACTTACGCGACACGTTAGCGAAAACCACTAACGGTGTGACGTACACGGGTATCGAGTCACTGGATGCGAACCAAGCTTATCTGTTTGTATCAAACCATCGTGACATTGCTATGGATCCTGCGTTAGTAAATTACGCTCTGCATCAAAATAATCATCAGACTTGTCGTATCGCTATCGGAGACAACCTGTTGAAAAAGCCATGTGCGACTGAATTGATGCGTTTAAACAAGAGCTTCATCGTAAAGCGTTCTTTGAAAGGACCGCGTGAGATGATGAAAGCGCTAGGGCAGTTGTCTTCTTACATTAAGCACTCTCTAGAAACGGGCAACTCAATCTGGATCGCTCAAAAGGAAGGTCGTGCGAAAGACGGTAACGATTTTACTGAGCCAGCAATTTTGAAAATGTTCCACGTTGAAGGACGTAAGCAAAAAATTGCTTTCCCTGAATACGTGAAGTCATTGAAGATTGTTCCTGTGGCTATTTCTTACGAGAACGACCCATGTGACACGGCTAAAGCGATAGAGCTTTTCGAAAAAGACGTAAACGGCAGTTACGAAAAGGGTGAGTTTGAAGATATCGAAAGTATCATTCAAGGCATCATCGGTGATAAAGGACGCGTTCACGTTGGTTTCGGTCAGGTTATCGACCAAGATTTTGATACGCCTGAAGCGCTTGCTGAAGAGATCGATCGTCAGATCCACGATAACTACAAACTGTTCCCAGTAAACTTGCTGGCAGCAGAAAAAGAAGATGAGTCGATTACAGCGGCCGTTAAACAAGAGTTTGAAGCTAAACTGTCGAGCCTGCCACAAGGTGCGCGTCAGTACTTGATCGATAGCTACGCCAACCCAGTGAAGAACATTGGTTAACGAGCGTTAGTTAGCTTGCTAGTTGATTAGCAACTTGATTGAATTGAAAAAGGAGCCTTGGGCTCCTTTTTTGTTTCTGAATCACCATTTGTTGCTGCGATCGAGCATTAACGTATTAGAGCATTAGAGCATTAGAGCATTAGCCTGAATTAGCGAGCGACTGCACCACCGAGATCTAGATTGGTTGGCCATTTGGTTACGGTGTTGCCGCCCAGATAGATGTTGCCTTTGACTGTCATGGTCTCGGGGAATGTTGTAATCCCAGAACCACCTATATAAAGGTCGCCGTCAATCACGATCCCGTTGGGTAACTCGGTTAAAGGAGTGCGGATCACGCTCAGATCGCCTTTTACTCTAAAGCCATTCGGTAGCCTTTCCAGTGGAGTGTCGGTGAGGTTGATAAAGCCGCCCACTCTTACACCTCTTGGCCAGCTGGTGATTTGGCTGCCAATCAAGTCGACGTAACCTTTTATCTTAACCCCGCTCGGGACTCGAGCGAGTTGGCTGTTAGAGCCTTTAAGGCTGCCGTTCACTTCTAACCCTTTGGGTAGGCGTGTGATCGCAGTATTCTCTATATTGAGATTACCATCTACCACCAAGCCAGTTGGAAGTGATGTATAAGGCTTATTTCGTAGATATAAGTTTCCGTAATTATCGAGATGGTTCAATATTTGATAGTGATCGAGTGGTTCAGCACTGACATTTGTTATGGTTAAGGAACCAATAATAAGTGCAATTATTCTGAGCATAACAGGCTTCTTATTACGATAGACGCTTACACTATAATGGAAAAATTAATCTCGCATAGTGTTTTACCCATTTGGCGGTAGATTAACGAGGAATGGAGCAAAGATGATAGGTAAATTAATGATTAGAGTAAATATACGAATTATTAAGGTCTTTCTGATAGCCGCTTCAGTGTTTGGCTCAATGTCTGCGAGTGCCAACAAAGTAATTTCAACGCCCGGTAAAGCTGCGGTGGTGGTGACACAAGGCGGTCAACAGCAACGAGTTTGCTATTACGATGACAAGGCTTATAGCATTGGGGCAGTGTTAGAGGTGGGGGGCGTAGTGATTCAGTGCGCTGCAGAAAACGATTTTGAGCAAAATGGGTCACTGGCTTGGGTTCAATTAAAAAAAGACGAGTAATTCACTCGTCTTTTAATAAGCATATAAATGCTTATATTAACGCGCTAGAGAGCGAGTCTTAAGTTCAAAAATAATCTTCTCAGCGCTAACTTCAAATTTAAAGCGAGCGTGCAACTCTGTGCTTTCTTCAGTCATCTCTGATGCTTCGAACTCAACGTTGCTAGACACTTGTTTAGCAAGTTCAACATACTTAGCAAACTCAGCTTCAATCAGTGCTTTTGAGTTTCCGTAAACCGTTACTTCAGCAACATCGTCGCCTTCTTTAATGATGAACCCGATTTCGCCTGCACAGCCGCAAGCCTCACATACATCGTTGTTACCAATATCTTGGCTCATAAATAATCCTCTTACAAAGTCTGAGGTTATTCTAACGAGCAATTTGAACTGTATCTACAAAAATTAAAACCTTTGAACTAATTTATACTGGTATGCTATGTTGTTTGTTAAGGTGTTTAATGAATATCTACATTCGCGCCGATAAATATGTATGTGATTTACCTCACGTTTTGTTGAAAAGGAATGTTATTAATTTGTCAGAATATCATTCACTTAGTTGCGTCAGGAATGATTTTATAAGACTATCTATCGCTTGATAGGTATTTATACAATGAATTTTTCGTTGGGTATTTCATATTCGAAGTCGTTATTTAAAATTATCGACGTAGGATTGTAAGGTGATTTTCGAAGAATAATTAGACAAAGTGTCCAAAGAGGCATCACTGTAAAATTGTTCGTACATAGTATTTGTGTGAATTTAGTTATAAATACTTGCGAAAAAATACCTTGCTCACATAATGCTGATAACGATTTTCATTCTGACTTCATTTGATTGAGTTAGATGGATTTACAAAGAGAAGAGCCTGAATATGCCAAAGCGTAGTAAAGAAGATACAGAAATCACGATCCAGAAAATCATGGATGCCGTTGTAGACCAGCTACTAAGATTGGGTTACGACAAGATGTCATACACGACGTTGAGTCAACAAACGGGTGTTTCTCGTACAGGTATAAGTCATCACTTTCCAAAGAAAACGGATTTTACTGCTGCTCTAGACGGTCGTATTTTCAAGATGTTCGTGGAACACATTGACTTCGAAAATGGCCTTGACGCATTTTCAGCTAGCTGGGTTGCAGCACTTGAAGACGCTGAGTTCCTAGCAATCTTACGTTTACTTTTCCATCATATCGTTACTGCTGAGAGCGCGCATGAGTTCGCTGCAAACGGTATTGATCGTCTATACAAGCTGACTGAAACTCAGTTTGGCGATACTAGCGGTAAAGAACTAGAGTGGCTGATTGGTAAATCATTGATTCGTATGAGCCAATAATCAGCACTCAATAAAAGAAGCTCCTACGGGGGCTTTTTTTGTGCTTGCAGTTTCACTTCTTGTACGTTTTTCTCTCAATCCCACATCGATGTCGCAGTCTTGTTGATTGATGCTGAATGATGTTATTTCCTTTCTTTTTATATGCTTACGCTCGCGGCTTGTTTTACTCTTCAGTGTTAAAAGCTAAGTAACCCTAACGGGTAGTGTTCATTTCTAGAGCCTCAAATGCTCAAGGTGAGTCGTTTTGGTGCTTGCTGCTGTGGTTATTAATAAAATTGAGTTTAAGCCGAGATAGTGGCTGTGAGCCAATAAAAAGCCCCGAACAAATCGAGGCTTAGGATTACGTCATTGTTATCAAGAACGAATACTCAAAACGAGTCGCTCCTTAATCGGACTTATTGTGCGGGGTGAACCTGAGGGAAGCTCATGGTTGGGTGTTTTTCTACGATACTTTTGTAACCATACACATCTTCTATCATCGAAGGTTTCAGTGCATCCCAAGGCTTGCCATCACACACCAAATTGCCATCTTTCAATACCACCAATCGATCGGAATACTGCGCGGCTAAGTTGAGATCATGCAAAACCACGATAACCGCGGCATTGTGGTTATCGGCTAATTCTCTCGCAATCTTTAAGGTGTTGTGCTGGTGGGCAAGATCCAGTGCAGAGGTTGGTTCATCAAGCATCAAAATACATTGGTCACCAGAGTGGTGAAGCTGAGTTAACACTCGAGCCAAGTGCACTCGCTGCTTTTCACCGCCTGATAGCGAAGGATAAAGTCTTTCACTCAGGTGAGTCACATCAGCAACATCCATTTTTTGGCTAGCAATGCTGGTCAGCTTCTTGTTGGATTCTTGCAGAGGAATCCCACCAAGCTCGACAACTTCATGTGCCAAGAATGGGAAGGTCAATGTGCTGTGTTGAGGAAGCATAGCAAGGTGCTTCGCTAACTTTTGAGAAGGCCACTTGTCTTTACTGTGTCCAAAATACTGGATATCGCCGTTGCTTGATATCTCTTGGCACAAAGCTTTAAGCAGCGTGCTTTTACCTGCGCCATTTGGCCCAAGCAGTGTGGTTACCTTTCCCGCTTCAATCTCAATAGAAACGCCATCTAATATCACTTTACTGCCGAACTTCACTTCGATATCGGTCGCTTTTAAAGCTGAAGGAAACATTAAAGGATTCTCCCTTTCTGTTGAAATAGTAGATATAAGAAGAATGGGGCGCCGATAATCGCAGTGACAATACCAACAGGAAGTTCAGCCGGAGCAAGTACCACACGTGAGAACATGTCTGCGGCGGTTAGCAGCAGTGCGCCTAGTACCGCTGATAGTGGCAACAGAACTCGGTGGTCAGGGCCTGCCAACATGCGACCTAAATGTGGGATAACCAATCCAATAAAACCAATCATGCCAGACAGGCTAACTGTGATACCAACGCCCGCAGCCGTCAGTAGAATCAGCTTTCGTTTCAGCTTTTGAACTGGGATACCAAGGTGTTGCGCTTCTGACTCGCCCAGTAATAGAGCATTTAGAGACATCGCTTGGCGGTAGAAAACAACAAACAAGCCAACGAGCGTGACAGCTGCCAGCAAAATTCCTGACCACTTAGCGCCCGCCAATGAACCCATCGACCACAATGAAAGATCGCGCAGCATTTGGTCATCAGCAATGAAATTCAAGAAGCCAATACCTGCGCCAGAGAGCGCACTGATCGCCACACCCGCCAACAACATGATGGTGACAGAGGTGCCGAATTTACCTGTACCCAGCTTATACACCAGCAGCGTGGTTAAAGCGCCGCCAAGAAAAGCGAACACAGGAACCGCAGCAAAGTTCATGAAAGCAGGGTATTGAAGCGATAGCTCAGAGAACAAAACGATAGCCAGTGCAGCACCTAATGCTGCGCCCGCAGACACACCTATGATGCCAGGTTCTGCAAGTGGGTTTCGAAACAAACCCTGCATCACTGCACCACACAAGGCGAGGATCGCACCAATCAGCATGCACAAGATGGTTCTAGGTAAGCGGATCTCTTGAATCACTAAGTTGATGTGAGGTGCTAAGTCATTGTTTGGTTTAATTAAGCTTGTGGCGCTGTCCGCTAAGCTAATGTTCATTGGCCCAACAGTGATCGAGTACAGCGCGACAAAAGCTAGGGTTGCACCTAGAGCTAACATCGACGTTTTCAGTGGGACGGAGCGTAACAACATAAAGGGCCTCAATATCTATCGCTAACTTCGACCTCCTTCAACAACAGCGTGAGTCAGTTGGTGAGGGAAGCGAATTAGCGATAGCAGAAATAGGGTGGTTGAGTTATAGCGGGTAGATAAGTGCGTTTAGACGCTTTGCTTCAGAGAGGCTTTCTAGGCCAAGCCCGCCAACCAAAGCACTGCCATTTACGGTAATGATTTGCTTGTTCATACCTGCAGGCGTTGCCGCTAGCATAGGCAGTGATTTCAGGATGGCATCTGCGCCGCCCATTTTTTGATAACTACGGCCGCTTACTAAAATGACATCAGGTTGCATCTCAACGAGTGATTCCATTGAAAGTGGCTTGTAAGACGTTAAGCTCTGAGCGGCAGGGTTGATACCGCCAGCTAACTCGATGATTGCGTTTGGTGATGTTTCACCGCCAGCAACGTTGGCAGGGCGACCTTCATGCAGCAACAGGAATAGAACTTTCTTCGCTTCGTTGCTTGGTACTTGGTTCGCTTTCAGTGCTGCGATCTTTTGATTCACATCGGTTTTCACTTGCTGCGAGTGGTCTTCGGTATGGGTGATCTTTGCGATTTGGTCGATACGCTTTAATAGCCCTTCCACGTTTGCTTCAGTGTTAACAATCTCTACATCGACGCCTGCCGATTTTAATTGAGAGATAGCGTTGTCTGGTCCCATTTCATCCGAGCCAATCAATGTGGTTGGCTCTAGGGCGAGTAGACCTTCAGCAGACAGGTTTCGGTGATAACCAATCTTTGGCAGGTTTTCTGCTTGAGGAAAGTGGCTGGTCACATCAATCGCGACTAGCTGCTCTTCAGCACCTAATGCCAAAACCAATTCAGTAACGGCACTACCGGCACTGATGATTCGAGGTTGTTCAGCGTCGTTGGCCATTGCGGGTGCGCTAAGTGCCAGGCTCATAGCGGCAACTGAAAGGAGATGTGTCTTGGTCTTTAATTTATTGAGCACGTTTAAGTTGTTCATAATAAGTTCTTTATATTTTCTTTTTGTATCGCGAAGATACTCAGTGAGCAGTCCGTTCGCATTGTGAGTTCGAATCGATAGAGAGGCTTAGTTCTGTCTATTTGGTCTTAGCTATCAGGAGCCAAATTTTATAAACGCTAGGCCTCATAAAAATTGAGTGTTGTTCTAGCCATCGTCCGTGAGCAGTTGAGTCGCTGGTATTCCGTTCTCTTGAAGGAATGAAAGCAACTTCACTAGGTTTTCAACATTGGCGGCTTTATCCGCGCCAATGATGATCGGTTTTTTATCCGTTGAGCCTGTCTCTTCTAACAAGGCAATCTTGAAGTTTTCCCAGTTGATATACTCTTGGCCGTTAATCGCCCAGTAGGGGGCATGGTCTAGGATGTTGACGCTAATCGAGTCTTTGTGGACTTCAGAAACGTTTTTAACATCCGAGCTTGGTAGCTCAACTTCCAGTGACTCCAGCTTTACTGATGCCGTAAGCAATAGAAAAACCATCACGATAAAAATGATGTCGAGCAGCGGTGTTAAGTCTGGCGCTAGGCTCTGTGTGTGAGATGAGTGGGGCGTTTTAATCATGCTTGACTCACATCACCGATAGAGGTTTTGTTGATAGGCTTACCTTGAGTATCATCAGACTGATTGGTTTGAATCGACATGCCTTCTAGCCACACATTCACATAGTTCAATGTATGCTCCAATTGAGCCAGCACTCGATCGGCCCATAGCCCTAGTAGCTGAGCACCAGAAATAGCAGGAAGCGCAATCATCAAACCTGCTGCTGTGGTTCGCATTGCTAATCCAAGACCGTCTGCCAAATCATTAGGCGTGATGCTGCCTGTTGTCGCGGCAACGCCTTTAAACATCTCAATAAGACCAAGTACCGTACCAAGCAAGCCGATGAGTGGGCTGATCACGCCGATCAAACCAAGCAGTCTTAAACCTGCATGAAGCTGGTGGCGTTTTTCTTGTAGCCAGATCCCAGCGGCATCTTCACGTAACCCTTTTGAGAAAGAGTGGTGAGCAAGCAACATTGACACGCCCTTGTACAAGAGCGGGCGTTTACCTGAAATCGACTGAGCAAGCGCTTCAATCTCTTTGCTGTTGGTTGGTGAGGTTTGGTTTAACTCGCGACGAATGGCACGTTTGCCCACACCAATGCTGAGCATGACTTGGAAGACACGTTCAGCGATGATCATTGCTGTTAATGCTGAGCAGATAAGAAGAGGCCAAGTCATTAAGCCAAGTTGATCTTGTAAGTAACTGATTTGTTGCATGATTAATCCAACCTAAAACGAACAGGTATTTGTACTCGGTGAGCAATCGCTCGACCATTGACAGTGTGAGGTGAGAATTTCCATTGTTTAATGGCATCTAATGCGGCGTTATCGAGCATTAGCGCGCCTGATGAATTTACTAATGCTTGTTTAATTTGTTTGCCTTCAGCGTCTAGCCAGATCTCATACGTTGCGACACCCTCAACGCCACGGCGTCTTGCTTGGCGAGGGTAATTCGGTGGGGTAGGACGCGCAGAGAACGAAGGTTTAGTGACCAAAACCGGCTCTTGGTTTGATACGCCTTGATTTACTTCCTGAGGCTGGTTGGCAGACTCGTCCATATTCTTATCGACTTTCTTGTCGGCCAGTTTCTCTGGTTGAGTGGCTGGTTTTGGGCGTTCTTTCTTAACTACCTTTTTCTCAGTTACTGGTTTCTTTTGAACCGGCTTCTTCTCGACAACCTTTTGCTCAATCACTTTTTTCTCAACTTTCTTTGGTTGAGGTTTATTGGTGATCGCTTTTTTCTTTGGGGTTGGCTTAGCTTGCTTTGGCTCAACCGTTTTTGGTTCGGCTTGTGAGACGGTTTCTTTTATTGGCTCAGGTTTAACTGGCTCTGTGATTGTTTTTTGCTGAGCTTGTGAAGGAACGCTCTTAGGAGTGAAGTTGATCGATACCGTGTTCGATTGGCTACCTGCAGGCATCGCAAATACTTTGGATTCTTGAGCGACAAACAACAACGCGGCATGAATCACTAACGATGCACCGCCTGCAATAACATATCTAGGAACGTTCACAATCAATCCTTTACCAAATCAAAATTCTGTATCGGATTATTGCTTAGAATCTAAATAAGATCAATTATCAATTGCATTATCATTTACGTGTATTTATGATTCTCTCAGTTTTTAGCGAATAGTCTTCCAGACTTTGCTATGTAAGTGTTTAGAGAGATTATATGAGTCTTAATATTTATAAATTTGACGAATCAATCTTGGGCATTTCTAGCCCTGATCCGCTTCGTTTTGCGTTTGCGAAAAAGCATTCTGCACACGCCGGAGGAAGTTCAATTCCGGTCGACCCCAGTAAGAAGTTAGAACTCTTTGACGAACTGATGCTGAGTGAAGGGAAAAAACAGGATACGCGTTGCTTGTATATCCACATTCCTTTCTGTCGTGTGCGTTGTACGTTCTGCAATTTCTTCCAAAATGCCGCAAGCCGTAAATTAGTGGATGAGTATTTCGATGCACTGATGGTCGAGCTAAAGCAGAAAGCCAAAACACCTTGGGCTCAGTCTGGACTATTTCACGCCGTCTATATTGGTGGCGGAACTCCCACCGATTTGTCGTCTCAACAAGTTGAGCAGCTGGGTAAAGCGATTCGTCAATATTTCCCACTAGCAAACGATGTTGAGATGACATTGGAAGGGCGCATCAATCGATTTGGTGACGAGATGTTTGATCGTGCGCTTGAAGGTGGCTTCAATCGTTTCTCGTTCGGTATTCAAAGTTTCAATACTCAGGTTCGACGTAGTGCTAAGCGCCTAGATGACCGAGAGGTTGTGCTAGAACGTATCAGTTCACTAAGCCGCACCGAGCAAGCGCCAATCGTTCTTGATCTGTTATACGGATTACCACACCAATCTATGGAAGTGTTCCAACAAGATTTAGAAGACTACATGTCTACGGGCGCACACGGTATTGACCTCTACCAACTGATCGTTGCGGGCAATGCACCTATGCTTAATCTTGTTGAGAAAGGAAAAATCCCACCGCCGGCCAATACGCCTGATAAGGCGAGCATGTACTTGGCGGGTGTTGAATTCATGGCCAAGCACAAGGTCAAGCAACTGAGTGTGAATCACTGGACTCGCGATAACCGCGAACGCAGCATTTACAACAGCTTAGCGAAAACCTATGCCGAAGTGCTTCCCATTGGTTGTGGTGCTGGAGGCAACATTGGCGGTCATGGTGTGATGCAACATCGAACTTTAGACAGCTACATGGAGTCTATTAAGCAAGGTCAGTTACCGATTGCCATGATGACGAAGCAAAGCTCACTAGAGCCGACCTTCTCGACATTAAAGGCAGGTTTCGATTCTGGTGTTGTTAGAAGAAGTACGCTACCGAGATTTATGGGGCAAGATACGTTCGACTACCTCAAGCCTTTGTTCGCGCATTGGGAAAAGAACGGTTTAGTTGAGCTTTCGGAAGATTATCTGAGCCTGACTATTGCTGGCAGCTTTTGGGCGGTAAGCCTAGCGCAGAGTGTGATTCAAGTGCTTAACGCTGAATACCAAGCTATGCACCCAGCGCCTAAAGCGTCAGGTTCGGGCGTACACCCGCATGCAAGTTTGAAGCACGCTTAATATCGAATTTTTAGTTTATAACTTACTCGTTTATACGGAACATATTCAATGACAGATACAACATTAGAAATGACAGAAACTCTAGAACAACGCGTAGCTCTAATTTTAGAAGAAGAGCCAAAACTACTGCCAACAGCAATTGCTGAGAAGCTAGGTGTTTCAGAGGTTGAAGTGGTTGCTGCTTTTCCAAACGATATGGCGGTAATGCTAGATGGCAGCCGTGCTCAAGAGATTCTAGAAGGTTTAGTGGGTTGGGGCCCTGTGACCACTATCGTGCATTCATTTGGTTCTATCTTTGAAGTAAAAGCGCCATTCCCGAAAGGTAAAGTAGCGCGTGGTTACTACAACCTGATGGGCAAAGAAGGCGAGCTTCATGGCCACCTAAAACTGGATAACGTTAAACATATCGGTTTGGTGAGCAAGGCGTTCATGGGTCGTGAAAGTCATTACTTCGGTTTCTTCAGTGAAACCGGTGAGAACATTTTTAAGATTTACCTAGGCCGCAACGAAAAGCGTGAGCTTATTGCCGACCAAGTAGAGCGCTTCAAAGCGCTAAAAGAACAAGCTTAAGTTCAATTTACAGTAAATAATCAGCAGCAATCTTACATAGGGTTGCCAACTGGCTTAAACAAGACATCAATGCTCGAGGATCGTTTAGTTCGCTTATGATCGCTCAACCTTGGGCAAAAATAATAAATCAGAGAAAGTGAAGAAAGGAATTACCCATGGAACAGCAAGTAAAACAAGAACGTCTACAAGGTCGCCTAGGTCCAGAAATTAAAGAGTTTCGCCAAGAGCGCCGTACCCTTCAACTTGCAACGGTTGATGAAGAAGGTCGCCCGAACGTAAGTTACGCACCGTTCGTTCAGAACCAAGAAGGTTACTTTGTTCTAATTTCTGATATTGCTCGTCATGCTCGTAACTTGAAAGCGAACCCTCAGGTATCTTTGATGATGATTGAAGACGAAGAGAGCTCGAAGCAGCTTTACGCACGTAAGCGTTTAACGTTTGATGCTCAAGCAAGTGTTGTGGAGCGTGAAACGGAACTTTGGACTCAAGTGATTGGCCAGATGCAAGAGCGTTTTGGTGAAATCATTGATGGTTTGAGCCAACTTCAAGACTTCTCTCTGTTTAACCTTAAAGCTGAGAACGGCCTGTTCGTTAAAGGCTTTGGTCAAGCATACCAAGTGTCAGGCGACGATCTGGTGGACTTCGTTCACCTACAAGAAGGCCACAAAAAAGTATCTAACGAGTAATCTCGTTTAACCGATTTCTTCAGGAGCCCTCCAATGTGAGGGCTTTTTTATGTCTAAATCAAAGAGTTTGGTATATTGACGTTTGATGACTATTTATGTGTAAGGATCGGTACGTGAAACCAGTAAGTCGAGATTGGGACGAGTTCTGTTACCCGTTTATTTATGAAGACAGTCCTATCTGTGATTTTGAGATTTTGTCGGATGAACTTTGTTGCCGAGTTGGATTGGTGTTGTCTTTAGAGCTAGAGCCTCAGGTTCGTGAGATCCTGCAACGCTTGCAGCCAAACATCTACCATTTGAATGGCTCTGTGCGCGGTAAGCTTGCCATCACCGAGTCTGAATTGGTCGAGCTCAAGCAAGATTATCATCGTATCCGTGAGCAGTTAGAAGGGGGGTTTAAAGGCTTTGTCTTACCCGGTGGACACCGAGTGTCTAGTGAACTTCACTTGTGTCGTTGTCAGGCTAAGAAAGTTGTGCGAGCTTTGGTGAGTATTGAACATCATGAAAGCAAAAAGTCGCCAGACCCGATTCTTTTTAAATACGCCAACCTAGTCGCGAACACTCTCTATGCATTGGCCTCTTTTACCAATCATGTGAATGAAGTCGAGGAAGTGGAATTTGTGAGTAAGAGCTACTCTATGCCGAAAAAGTCTATGCCAGAAAACAAAGACTAACGGTTAGCTCTATTCTTATTAAGATTTGAAGAAAGAAGAGACTAAGAAGCTAAACCATTGAGCACTATGCCAGGTTTAGCTTCTATAACAGAGCCTAAGCAGCCGTAGAGGCGCCGTTTAAGACTTTTGCGCCGCGTAGCATAGCTTCGATTAATTCACCCGCGTTGAACTTCTCAAGCGCTTCATGCGCCCCCACCTGATTAGCACGGTCGACACAGATCTCACTGGACAGTGAGGTATGCAAAATACAGTAAGCGTGACTTAAAGCGCTGTCGTTTTGCACTTCAAATGCAAGCTCATAACCATCTAATCCCGGCATCTCGATATCACTCACCAGAAGATCAATGGCATTGCCAGCGCTGGCTTGGCGTCGCATTAGGTCGATGGCATCTAAGCCGTTGTTACATATGCTGTAAGGGATGTTGATGCTGTCTAAGGCATCAGATAACTGTTTACGTGCAATCAAAGAGTCATCCACTAATAAGATGTTCAATGCTTTGAGGCGTTCCCTTTCTACATCGGTCAGCATCGGGATATGAGCATTCTCATAAGCTGGGTAGATCTTAGAAAGCAGCAGTTCCACGTCGAGCATTTGCACAATACGGTCTTCAAAACGTGTAATACCCGTTACAAACACATTGCGACCCACACTGGTGGGTGGAGATTCAATGCTCTTCCAGTCGCATTCAATGATTTTATCAATTGAACGAACCAAGAACGCCACAACTGTTCTCAAACAGTCAGTAACGATGAGTACACAATCTTGGTATTCAGCGGGTGTTATCGGACGGAAGCCAATCGCAGCGGACATATCAATCACAGGAACTGTAAGGTCGCGGATAGTCACTGTACCAATCACGTGATGATGGGAGTAGGGGATCTGAGTCATCGGCTGAAAAGGGACGATTTCTCTGACCTTAAGCGTGCCAATCGCAAAACTTTGAGTGAGGGACAACTTGAACATCAACATTCCCTGTGACTGACTCGCTTTACTGATCGGTTTGGCCATAAGTGGCTCCTACTTAATACGCGCTTAATTTATAAGGATTAATTTAAAGGGAAATGGAAGCCGCAGCAAGTCGCGATGCGGTTTTTAATGGCCTTTAAGGCAGTTGTTTTCGGTTATAGAGTGAAGAATAGCGGTTCTTGGGTTAAAATCACGCTAAACGCTGGTTGTCGATGAATTTATGTCGATAAGCCGTTAGCGGCAAACAGATTTACAACAGTCAGTTCATTCGCGATGTTCTAAGTAATCGTCGTAAGTAAACTGGCAGCAACAAACTGAGAATTATCATGGCAAGAACAGCAGCAGCGCTTCATATTTTGGTGAAGCATAAAGAACTAGCAGAAGACATCATGACGCAGCTTAAAAAGGGCGCTAAATTTCAAACGCTAGCAAAGAAACATTCAACCTGTCCATCTGGTAAGAAGGGCGGCGACCTAGGTGAGTTCAAAAAAGGTCAAATGGTGCCTCAGTTTGATAAGGTTTGTTTCTCTGGCGAGACGCTTGTACCACACCTTGTGAAAACAAAATTCGGTTGGCATGTGGTGAAGGTTCTTTACAGAACTTAGTTATAAATATGTGTTAGATTGAATAAAAGGAGCGTATATACGCTCCTTTTTTGTGACTTTTGTGCGCGTTTTAAAGCACTACGGTTGAGTGTTCATCCCAGACGTTATGCGATAATTGGTGCTACGCCCTCAACCATCCACCGTGAGTAATTGGTAGGAGGAGGAGGGTTTTTAATGAGTAACTCATATAATAAATGCCATTCTTGAGGAAATTTATTGCAGCTTTGCCTTTTAGCCTTTGCCTTTTCTAAAAAGCTGTAAACGAGTTTGGTAGGAGAACAACATGGAGAGTTCAGCTATGTTAAGCAAACCAGCGACAGATGTCATATTGCATGCCTTTGACTGGTGCTACGCTGACGTAATGAAGAACGCCCCACTGATCCAAGAGTTGGGTTATAAATCTGTTTTAGTATCACCGGCGATGAAATCGCTGCGCGGCCCTAAAGGTTGCGATCGAAATTCTGGTACTCAATGGTGGCAACGCTATCAGCCCCAAGACTATCGTGTGATCGATAATCAGTTGGGTGACACACAAGATTTTAAAGCGATGGTCGACACGTTAAAGCGACATGGGCTTCGTACTTATGTGGATGTGGTGTTTAACCACATGGCCAACGAATCGGGTATCCGCGGTGATCTAACGTATCCCAATCAGCAAGACATGGCGTCTTATCAAAAAGATGCTGACTATTATGAATCCATACGTTTGTTTGGTGACCTTTCTGAGCCTCTTTTTGATGAGAACGACTTCGTGGAAGCGTTTGGTATCAAGAACTGGAAAGACACGTGGGAAGTGCAAAACGGGCGTATTACCGGTGGCGCCAGCGATCCTGGCCTGCCAACGCTACTCGATAACGATAATGTGGTGGCACAACAAAGAGCCTACCTAAAAGCACTGAAAGAGATTGGTGTGAAAGGGTTTCGCATTGACGCGGCAAAGCACATGACACTGGCACATCTACGCAAGGTGTGGACGGATGACATCTGCGAAGAAATGCACATCTTCGGTGAGATCATTACCGATGGCGGCGCGACAGAAGAAGAGTATGAGCTGTTCCTTGAGCCTTATCTTAAACACACTCGCTTAGGCGCTTACGATTTCCCGTTGTTCAACACCATCTTCAAAGCATTTGAAGAGCAGGGCAGCTTTAAGTCTTTGATTAACCCATACTGTTTTGGTCAGGCTCTGTCGAATATGCGAGCGATCACGTTTGCGGTCACTCATGATATTCCCAATAACGAGGTGTTTTTGGAGCATGTGATGGATGAAGTGGATGAGCGATTGGCTCATGCTTTCATTCTTGGTCGAGACGGCGGTGTGCCGCTTGTTTACAGTGAACTGAGCACCAGCGGTATTCTGGACAAGAGCGGTCAGCCTCGTTGGCTTAACGACTGGCAAGCGCCTTACATGAAAAGCATGATTCAATTCCATAACCATGTTCATGGCGAAGCGATGCGTGTGGTTGAAGCGAATGATGATTTGTTGGTGTTTGTCCGTGGCGATAAAGGCATTGTGGTGATCAACAAGTCGAAGCGAAGCAAAACAGCCTCATTAAATTGGACTGGTGCGGTAACCGATTTACTGTCGGATGATGTGTTTGAATGTGTTGGTAAGGATTTAACCATCAAGGTGGAATCGAACCAATGTATGATGTTAACGACGAATGAATTGAAGCCTGTCACGAGTTAACTTGGATAGACTAGAAAGAGAAGCCCCGCTTACTGGCAATCAGTAATCGGGGCTTTTTATTTTAAGCTATTGCTCGGTAACTAAACCAAATGGCGACTCAGCCAAACGGCAACTGAGCCAAACCTTGGTTAAACCGTAAACTTGTTCAATAGCTCGTCTTGTTGGCGAACATTGTCCGTTTGAACCTGCATTGCTGTGTTCGCTTCTTGAGCTGCGTTGGATACTTGTGTTGAAAGGTCTTTGATCTTGACAGTGTTGTTATTGATCTCTTCCGCTACCAAGCTCTGCTCTTCTGCTGCTGAAGCAATTTGAATGTTCATATCTGAGATGCGTTGAATCGCGTCACGGATACGGTCAAGTGAAGAGTTCGCTTGCTGAGCGCGTTCAACGGCATCAGTGGCTGTGTCTTTACTTTGGTTCATCGCGTTCGATACTGAGCTTGCACCCGCTTGGAGCTGTTCAATCATGTTGCGGATTTCAGTCGTCGACTCTTGAGTACGCTGCGCCAGAGTGCGAACTTCATCGGCAACGACTGCGAAACCACGGCCTGACTCACCAGCACGCGCCGCTTCAATAGCTGCATTCAATGCCAGTAGGTTGGTTTGGTCTGCAATATCGTTGATTACTTTTAGAATCGTTTCGATGTTGGCTGTTGCTGATTCAAGTACTTGTACTTCGGCAACCGCTTGGTCGATACGAGCTGAAAGGTTATCAATCGCTTGAGTGGTGTCACTTACGACAGATGTGCCGTCTAGCGTTGCTTCATCAGCTTCACGAGCCGCCGCAGCCGCGCCTTGAGCGTTGTTCGCCACTTCTGTCGCAGTCACCGCCATTTCGTTCATTGCGGTTGCTAGCTGCTCCAGCTCTTGAAGTTGCGTATTCATCGCGTTTGCTGATTCGCCTGCACCTTTAACCGTGATTTCAGTACCACGCTTAATTTCAACACCAATCGCTTTCGATTGAATGATCTGATTTTGCAGGTTTTCAGTAAAGGTGTTGAAACCTTTCGCTAGGTCAGAGAACTCTTGGTCTGTGTTGGTATCTAGGCGCTTAGTTAAATCACCTTGACCGCTCGCCACATCTTGAATGGCTTGGTTAAGCGCACCTAGTGGACGCATTAACACACGAATCAGAACAGTCAGTGCTATGATGCTGAGAATAACTGCAATCAACGAGTAGATCATTGAGCTGTTCTTCAATTCTTCAACGGTTTGGAACGCGATCTCTTCATCGAGGATTGCACCTATATACCAATCTTCACTAGGGATGTGGGTGAAATTAACTAGGAACATTTTGCCGTCGACTTCAATTTCTTGAGAGCCTTCACGAATAGTCGCTTGTGGCATGTAGCTTGATAGAGTTTCACCGTTGTTTTTCGCATTTGGGTGAGCAATCGTGGTGCCGTCGGCTGTTACTAGGAACAGGTAACCCGCATCAAACAAGTTCACTTGGTTGACCAAGGTAGCAAGGTTCGTCAATTCTAGGTCGTAGAACATACCCGCAGTAAAGCGGCCGTTGTCTTTAACTGGAGTACCTACTGATATGATGACTTTCTTACTTGATGCATCCACATAAGGAGCGGTAACAACTAAACTGTTTTTGGATTTAGCATCAATGTACCAAGGACGAATTCGTGGGTCGTAGTCTGGACCGGCATCCCAACCATCATCATTTTCAATAACGAAACCGTTTGCTTCATAACCAAAACCAACCGCTAGGAAGCTGTTTTTAAGCTTTGGCTTTTCTAAGATTTCTTTAACGTAAGCGCGATCTTCAGGGTTGATCTCGATGACTTCAGTCGTCGATTGAGCCAACGCTTTCTTGGCGTTCATCTCCGATACGACGGTATTTTTCACGCCCGAGACCATCTCTTTCAGGCTCGCATTGACGTGGTTTTCTACTGCACTTCTTACAGTGTAAAGTTGTTGTATTGAAAGCAATGATACTGTCACTAGCAGCAAGGCTGATGATGCAGCAACCACCTTATGGCTAAATTTCATTGAGTTTTCCTCTTCTCACAGGCTTTGCGAAGACTAAAGTTAATCGTGTTTTTGTAATTATATATATCGACTCAATTAAGTTTTACTTGAATGTATTTTCACAAAATAGACTACAAAAATACAACAACCTAAACAATGCAAAATTCACTAAAGCGCATATTTGTTGCTTTTAGTATTTGGTTCAATGAGTTGGGGAATGGGGCTAGACGGAGTTTAAGGAGGAATTAAGAATGTATTAATTTGATAGTTATGCGTTCAGTTTTCTATTAAAAAGAGGCGGGGTGAACAAACGATATGAAATCAAATGACATGCAGAGCTTATAAATTAATTGAACTCCAAATAATACTGTGTATATATTTTCGCAAATAAAAAGCCCCACAAAAGTGAGGCTTTATAAACTGAATCTTTATTGAGTTACATAAGTAGTATCTAATTTAGAATATTAGATGCGCTACACCAGCGATAACTGGAAGCGTAATTAACGTACGTAGAATAAAGATAATAAACAGTTCTAAGATGTTCACTGGAATCTTACTGCCTAGAAGTAGAGCGCCCACCTCAGACATGTAGATCAGCTGAGTTACCGACATTGCTGCAATAACAAAGCGAGTCATCTCGTTGTCGATAGAAGCCGCAAGGATTGCTGGGATAAACATGTCCGCAAAACCAACAACAATCGTTTCAGATGCTGCAACCGCTTCAGGAACACCAAGTAGCTCTAGGAATGGAATGAAAGGCTGACCTAGGATTGAGAACACAGACGTGTATTCCGCAATAACCAGTGCCATTGTACCTAAACCCATAACAACAGGCAGTACGCCAAATACCATATCTACGGCGTTACGAACGCCTTCGCCAAATACAGATTTAGCCGACTTTACTTGAGATGCTTTATTTACCGCTAGCTCAAGACCCCAAGAGAACGTTGAGTGACCTGCTGGGATCGCGTCAGCGTCTTTGTGCGGCTTGCTGCCATCAATGAAAGTATCTTTCTTCATGCTTAGTGGTGGAAGGCGAGGGATGATCACCGCTGCCACAATACCCGCTAAACAGATTGCTGCGTAGAAAGGTAGGAACAGGTGCTCTAGTTCTACCTGAGCAATAACCACAAGACTGAATGTGATAGATACTGCTGAGAAAGTCGTACCAACAACCGCAGCTTCACGCTGAGTGTAGAATTTCTTCTCGTACTGTTTGCTTGTAAGCAGGATACCAACACTGCCGTCACCCAACCAAGAAGCCATACAGTCAATAGCACTGCGGCCTGGTAGGTTGAAGATTGGACGCATGATTTTACTTAGTAGCGTGCCAAACAGCTCTAGTAGACCAAAGTTAAGTAGAAGCGGAAGTAGCAAACCAGCAAAGATGAATACTGAGAACAGTGTCGGAAGCAGGCCTTCTAGAACCAGACCACCAGTATTTTCTTCCCAAATAACCTCAGGGCCAACTTGGAAGAAAGCCATAACGGCTGCAGCACCACCAATTAAACGAACCAGCAACCACAGTGGAGATGGGTTGAAAAGGCCGTTTAAAAATGAATTTGATGTAATGAATGTAGGCTTAAAAATGGTGCTTAAAACTGAAGCTACAGACATGAAAGCAACGATCGCAGTGATGATAGGGACTAGATATTCACCGAAAACCGCTTGAATTGATTTGGCTAAGATAGCTACAGGGATGGTTAGATCACCTTGATAGCTGATTGGCGCCATGAAAAGGAATAAACCAATCAATGATGGGATTAAGAAAACCCAGAAACTGCCTTTAGATTTCTCTGTTTGAGCAGTATTCTTGTTGTTAGACATGTTATTGTTCTCGAATTTCTACACGTAAAAAAGCCACATCCTTGGCATTTTTATTCACTAAACGTCCGTATTTTCTCATTGGGTGCAAGATTACCCAGTATTAATATCGCTTGCAATACTATTCATCAAATATCGCTAAATATTCATACTGGTTATTCTGCAACGTATTAAGAGTTTAGAATAAAGTGTTGCGGATGTTACGTAGTTTGAGGTTATATTGCCAGATATTTATAAATTGACTGGGGTTTCAGTTCGATAGGTCAAGTATAACCAGTAGCTAAACGCAATAATGAAAGCAAAAGAGGCAGGGAAAGCCAATGCCAAGATTTCGAAGCGTTGGAACAGACAAGCGCCAATTAAGCCGCCAAACAGGAAGCCAACCACAATGAAAATTAGCAGTTTGGCTTTACGGCGGTCAAAAGGCATCCCCTTTAAGCGAGCGCCAATCATGATCCCAAGATCGGTAATGATCCCGCTCATGTGTGTTGTTCGAATGATTGCCCCGCTGTAAGTGGTGATCATCGCGTTCTGCAAACCACACGCGGCTGAAGCGAAATACTGACCTGAAGTATAGCCTTGCAACAGTGTCCACAGCGCCAAAAACAGCAATCCACCCTCAATACATAGTGCAACACCATAACGGCGTCCTAACTTCAATGCTTGGTTTTCAATAAAGAACCCGCTGAACGCCGCACCTAACATGAAGCTCATGATCACCAATAGGAGGTGAACAGAAGCCGAGGTCGGTGTAAGCAGGCTACTGCCTAGCAAAGACATGGTGCCGGAGATATGGGAGATAGCTTGATGTTGGAAGCCAAGTAAGCCGATAGCATTAACACTGCCAGCAAGACCAGCTAACAAAAGGGCGCCGTATTCAACCCAGCGAGGTAACTTAGAAATCATGTGGTTCACCCTGGGTTAAATAGAGGAGCAAGATTATAACGCTAGACAAAAGATACGCTAGCGCTGTGAAGCGGTGATATTTGATCTTAGGCAACAGTATTGCAGCTTGTTTTAATACTGTTGCTATATAAAGATAACGGTCAATAACGAGATAAAGATAACGCTCAATGACGAACTAGTTGTAATGGCTCATTTGGTGGTCGAACTTAACCCAACCGTGTTTGCGTTCTTCATAAACCGAAAAGCTCGGCAGTGGGAAGTCTTGCTCTTTAAATAATCCGAGCGGGACGATATAAAAATCAGCGGCGGCAACCGACTGCAAAAGCATGGTGGTGCCACACTTGGGACAAAACTGATAGGTGACTTCATTACCCGTATCGCTGATGCGTGAAAAAGAGGTCACTTCACCGCTGAGTGTAACTTGTTCTATTGGGAACCGAGCCTGAATGCCGAACACACTTCCGGTGCGTTTCTGACACTCATAGCAATGGCAGACAGATGTACGTTGAGGTTCACCTCGGCATACTAGGTTGACTGCTCCACAGCGGCATTCGCAACTTCTGATATTTCTATCTTTAATATGATTGATATCCATCCATGCTCCACTTCTGGTTAACCCTGTATTGATAATTATACTAAAGCCCTTTATGGTCTGCACAACTGGATGAAAACAAAAGAATATAATTGCCCATGAAAAAGAAAATCTTACCTATCCCTCTGATTCTACTGATTCCAATTGTCATGCTGGTTGTGGTGATAGTAGCGGGTATTTATCGCTTTAGCTTAAGTGATGAAGAGATCTTGGCGAAGTTTCCTTCTTCTCAAGTGAGTTATGACCCAGTCGTAGAAACCGTTTTTGATTTGAAGACGACCAATCCATGGACAATTAAAGTTCCTGAGACTAACGCCTACGCTTTTATCAATGAAGTTGATGAGCCTAGAGCCATCGCGTTTGGACGCTATGACTCAGGTGTTGAGCGCGGTGTGGTAACGGTAGACACAAATAATCTTTCAGCCGCCACGCTGGGCAAGGCGAGTTTCTTTGTCGCGCCGATGTGGATATCTAACCAAGGCAGCGGTGTGTTCTATTATCTAGGCCTGTTTAAACATGACCAGCAACGAAGCCGCGTGGTGTTAGTCGACCAACTTTTACTGGGTGACCGTATACAAATTCAGACATTGGAGGTCGCTCAGCTGCCAGATTCGCAATCACAGAATAAACTTACTGGGGAAGGTTTTATCGGCTTTACTCAGCATTCTGCGGAACAATCATTTGCAGAACCCCCTTCTGAAAAGGTGTTAATGAGTTTTTCTTTTGATACGCAATCAATTGGTAAGCAATAACGTTTTCGTGAATGTAAGGATCTGTTGTTTATGTGAGCCAAATTACATATTATCTTAGTTAGATGAATGAAATTTAGACACAGTTAGCTTTGTGTCCGCTTATTATTACAAATGGAGCTTGCGAATGATTAATAAACGTTTTTTTAAGACGAAAGATGAAGTTGAAGTGACCTTCGAGCTAGAAGCTCAGGAAGCGAACTCTGTATCCATCGTTGCTGACTTTCTTGATTGGAAAGCCACCCCAATGAAAAAACTGGCCAAAGGGAAGGTTTACAAGTTTAAAACTCGTCTACCTAAAGATGGCGAGTTTCAATTCCGCTACCTAGTTGATGACCAACAATGGGTGAACGATGCGAATGCCGATCGTTACATCCCAAATGAATTTGGTGAAGACAACTGCCTAGTGTCGACGGTAAACGCATAATCTTTTCTTAAAACCAGCGACTAATTCGCTTCGTTTATTAATTATTCGAAACGGAATAACGTCAACCAATAGAAAGCAGAAACTAGCCGTTTCTGCTTTTTTATTTTTAAATTTAGCGGTTAATTTTATTTCTTATCTAGTGGCTCTTCATCTACGGCAACTCAATGACTTAGGCTAAGTTGGGAAGATTCACATCATATTATGACAATGCATTGATGATTTATGCGTTTGAAAAGCATATCCTATGCCTTTATATCGTAGAAAGACCTGTTTACCGTGTATTCAAAAATATTTCCCTCTCCGTTTGCTGAGCTTTCACCTGTAAAAAAAGTAGCTATTTTGGGACTGCCACTTATTGCTGCGATTGGTGTTGCTTTGCAATCGTCACAATCGGATCTGACGAAAACGATCGATATTGATTTGCCCGACTCAACCGTTATTGAGTCAATTCTGTCACCATCTTCTGTTACCGTTATTGAGCCGCCGACATTTGAGTATCAAATTCAAACGGGCGATAACTTGAGTAGCATCTTCACTCAGCTTGGATTTTCTTACAAATCGATGATGAGCGTGATGGAAACCGATTTAAACTTCCTTGCGTTAGACACGCTTCGCCCAGGTAACACATTGCGTTTTTGGCGTGATGAAGCGACGGGCGACCTTTCCAAAATGGAACTTCAATTTAGTGTTGCAGATAAAGTGGTTTACCGACTGCTTGAAGATGGTACATACGAGTTTGAAGATATCTCTATTCCGGGCGAGTGGAAGCAAAAACCTTTAGTGGGTGATATTCAAGGCAGCTTCTCTATGTCGGCGAACAAGGTTGGCCTGAATAGTCTTGAGATTGACCATATTGTGACTCTTCTTAAAGACAAGCTGAACTTCAGCCGCGACCTACGTGCTGGCGATCAGTTTGAAGTGCTTCAAAAAGCGCAATATGTTGATGGTGTTGCAACCGGAAAACGTGAAATTGAAGCAATTAAGATCATGAATCGTAACCGCGTTGTGTCAGCATACTTACACACCGACGGACAATATTACGATGCTAATGGCGATAGCCTTCAACGTGCTTTCCAACGTTACCCAGTGAGCAGTAGCTGGCGTCAGAGTTCTCAATTTAACCCTAAACGTCTACACCCTGTGACTGGCCGAGTCTCACCTCACAACGGTACAGATTTCGCGACGCCAATTGGTACGCCAGTTCAAGCGACGGGTGATGGTAAAGTGATCATGACGCGTAAACACCCTTATGCGGGTAACTATGTGGTGATTCAACACGGTAGCACTTATAAAACGCGCTACTTGCACTTAAGCAAGATCCTTGTTCGTAAAGGACAAACGGTATCTCGTGGTCAACGTATTGGCCTATCGGGTAAAACGGGTCGAGTGACAGGTGCTCACTTGCACTATGAACTGATCGAACGTGGTCGCCCTGTTGATGCGATGAAAGCGAATATCCCAATGGCCGATTCTGTGCCTAAAAAGGAAAAAGCGACATTCACAGCCGCGAGAGATGAAGCCGACAAGCTATTGAAGGCAGCGTTAGAAACGCGCAATCTAGCAATGGTTAATAATGCTAGTAAGTAGCTAGCCATTAAACTGTTTTAAAGCCGCAAGAGCATCACAAAGCACAGTCAGTGTTAAGTGATGCTCTTGCGGCTTTTTAGTTCTCAATAGAAGGTTCGGTAAGGGTTTAAACTAAAGGCTCTGAGTGCGCGACATAGCTAACGATAGCTTCAGGTCGCATTGGAGGTGAGTAGAGGTAACCTTGGATCTTGTCACATCCCATCGCGTGCAGCTTTTCTAATTGCTCATGCTTCTCAACACCTTCCGCAACCAAAGATACATCGAGTCTATGGGCCAGTTGAACAATCAGCCATACTACGCTCTCTGAGGTCGAACTAGTTAACAAGTCTCGAATAAAGGTCGCATCAATTTTAATGCAATCGATAGGGTAGCTGTGGATGTAGTTCAAACTGGAGTAGCCTGTACCAAAGTCGTCGAGTGCAATCGTGAAGCCTTGTCCTCTCAGAAAGTTAAGCGCGGATTTTGTCTCTTGTGTTGGCGATAACAGAACGGTTTCGGTTAACTCGATAACAAACTCATTCGCCTTAAAATGGTGCTGTTCAATGGTTCGAGTCAGGTAGGATATATAACGTTTCGAATCAGTAAGCTCGTGCGCAGAGCAGTTGATTCCAAGTTTAACCTTGTAGCCCAAGCCTTGCTCTAGTGTGGTTTTAGCGCGGCACACCAATTCAATAATGCGTTCACCTAATTCGACAATCAGCCCTGACTCTTCTGCCACTTGAATAAACTCTACGGGTGAGATGTCTCCATGTCTGGCGGTTTTCCAGCGAGTCAGTACCTCGAAATATTCCCATTGCGTTTCACCTTGACCCACAATCGGCTGTACCACTACGTACATTCCATTGCTGTCGGGGATATAGCTTTGTGAAATTGGGTTTTCCAGCTCACTTCGTAGCGCTGCGACTAGCTCGGTTTTTCTTTGGTAACGAACTCTTAAGTGAGTGTCATAACATTGAATATGAGTATCTTGGCTGTGTTTACACTCTTTAAGCGCCAAGCTGGTATTGAAGATGATTTGCTCAACGTCTTTGTTGTCTCCATCCGAACTGGCAATACCGATGCTGACGTCGAAATCTATCTTGATATCAACGCTACTGTAGCCCTGCTTAATTTTGGCCAGTATTTGTTCGCACACGGCTATCGGATCAGAATGGTAGGTGATGAAGGCGAACTCGTTGCCAGCAGTCCGGAAAGTCAGGTTGCTTTCAGGTAAAGTTCGGCGCAATATTTCTGCGACAAACTGCAGCACCTTGTCGCCAATATAATTACCGTGCATATCATTAATGGCTTTGAAGCTATTGATATCGAGTAAAGCCAATGTAAAAGGAGTGACGCTCTGTTGAGTAATCGACTCTAAGGTATCTGATAAACAGCTTCGGTTGAGTAACCCGGTTAGGCTGTCGTGTGACACCTCATAACTAAGCTGATTTACAAGTTGTTCGGAACGATCGTTAAACCACATTTCACGCAAGGTGTGGATGATGATGTCGGCGAACAATTGATGGTGCTTTACCACGTCTTGTTGCTGATCAGGGCTAAGAGGCGAGGTGAACGTTGAAAACAGCACGCCCATCACTTCGCCACTTTGAGTTTGAGTCGGGATCGCGATGGAGTTTTGTGAGGTGATTTCCTGCCTAAATGCCGATGTTGGCAATGACTGGACGATGTACTGAGAAAATGAGCAATCTGGGTGTCTTTGATTGACGGCTTGTTGGTAGATGTGACCATGGCGCGCATTGATTTTGTCATGTAATACATGATCAGAATGGGCGATCACCAAAGGAACGGTTTGGTCAGGGAAGTACTTCTTCTCAATGATGCTAGTGTATTGAGTATCAAAGGTCTGATGTAAAGTAAGCACAGCTGACTCTAAAAGGTCGATACCTTCCAATTTCAGCAAACGGCCAATGCGCTCTGTGTCTATCATGCTATTGTGCGTATGTTGAGTCATAGCCACCACCCCTAGTTAACCAGATTCACTGTGTAAGCGGTATACGTATTATCTTGTATATGTGCGAACTTGTATAATCTATATGCGTCAAGTTTATTATTGGCCGTGTTGTATAACTTTTCAAATTAAAATGTGACTTATTTTACAGAGCTTGCGTGCTACGCTCTTTGTCTAGCCTGTCTTTCAGATGGTCCAAAAAGAGCTTGGTTCGCGTGTGCGAGTAATCAAGCTTAGGGTAGTACGCGTAAACCATCACTTCGTCGGCGGTAATATTTGGCAATACTGGAACTAATGTCCCTTGCTTTAGATCCTCTTTGATCATCGCTTTGATGGTTAACAGTACGCCCATTCCTCGCTTCGCAGCATGAAACAAAGCCTCTGGATTGGTGGTCGCAAAGTTACCATTGAGGGTGATGCGTTGCCCTTTGGTGAGTGTGACTTCTCGGGTAGGGCGCTCTCCCCAAATCAAAGAGTTGTGTTGTTCTAAGTCCTGCTCGTTGGCGGGGTAACCATGTTTAGCTAAATAGCTTGGCGCTGCATAGAAGCTGGCTTTGTGTTCAAACAGCGGTGTTTTCTTGAAGCTTAAGGAGTTGAGCTGTTCTAGTTCACGACTGATCACCAGATCTAAGCCCAGTTCAGGTAATTGGCCTGGCGTGGTCGTGATCAGCTGCACCTTAATATCAGGGTATTTTTCTAAGAAGTCGTCCATGTATTGCACCAGAAACTTAGAGCCAACCGCAATCGTAGCGCCAATCTTTAATAGGCCTGCTGGGGTTTGGTTAACCGAGCGAGTCTCATCAATAATGGACTGCCAATTGTCGAGCTGATCCTTGGCTCGCAGGTAAAAGAGCGCACCTGCTTCGGTTTGGCTAATTGATCGCGTGGTGCGCTTTAACAGTTGGGTGCCTATGCGCTCTTCTAGCCAGTTCACTCTTTTGCTGATCGCCGAGCTGGTGGTGTTAAGTTTTCGAGCAGCACCATTGAAGCTACCTTCTTCCACTACTCTGACATAGCTTTTTACGTTAAGAATCCAATCCATATTATTTCCTGTTAGGACTTAATAAAATTCCAATTTAGCTAATTATCAATTATTGGTTTTGAATGTAAACTCATCTAATGAACAAATATCAAACGAATAGGGAATTTTTTGAGCCAATCGACCTTTAAAAAAACGCCGTTACTCTTAGCAATGATGATTATTGCTACGGGGCAGGTGGGTGTGAGCATCTACTTGCCAGCATTGCCGTTAATTGCTTCTGACTTAAGTGCTACTCAAGTAGATGTACAGCTGCTCGTCACGCTGTTTCTGGTGGGTTTTGGCTTGTCTCAGCTATTTTACGGACCAATGTCCGATGCGGTGGGAAGAAGACCTATCTTCTTGTTAGGTCAGGGTGTTTATTTGATTGGTACAGTCGTTTGTGTTGTGTTTTCTGACAATATGACGGCGCTAGAAGTTGGTCGCTTGCTGCAAGGTTTAGGGGCGGGCAGTGCCTCGGTTCTTGGGCGAAGTGTGCTTCGTGACAGCTATGATGGTTCACAGCTTACCAAAGCGTTGTCTTATATCTCGATCACCGCGTCGATTATGCCGATCATCGCGCCTGTATTTGGTGGCTGGATTTCATTCCACCTTGGTTGGCAGGCGGTGTTCCTTTTCGTTCTATTGTATTTACTGGCGATATTCACACTGGGTTACTTCGTGTTGCATGAAACTCTGCCATATGGGAAGAGCCGTTTTGAAATCAGCCAAGTGGTAAAGAACTACGGACGCTTGTTAACGAATCGCCAAGTGATAAGCAGCGCCAGTTATAACTGGATGAGTTATATGGCGAGTTTGGTATCGTTATCTTTATTCCCATTCTTAATGCAAGAGCAATTGGGGCTGACCGCCGCTGAGTATGGTTCATTGATGATTGTCCCTTCGGCAGGCTTACTGATCGGTAGCGTGGCTTTGAACTTGTTCAATCGTAGGTTTAGCACTCCGCAATTGATGAGCCTTGCGATTTTGATTATTTTGGCTTCGGGAACTTGGCTTCTTACTCATGAGTTATCCATCTTTAACTTGGTTTGGGCGTTTACTTGGTTGGCGATAGCGCAAGGTATCTCGTTCCCTCTATCGATCAGTATGTTGTTAGAACCTCATAAGAAGCAAGCGGGCGCAGTATCGGCATTGTCGGGCTCTATTCAGATGTGTTTAGCGGGTTTATTGGGTGGGTATCTAGTAGAGAGTTGGGTCACGACTCATCTACAGTTAGGCGTGTTCTACCTCATTATTGGCGCAGCCATGGGCGGAGTGCTTTGGTCTTCAACCAAAATGAACAACAAAGGCGATACTGTTGAAGTGGAATATAGCTAAACACTAAATTCACTATCGTTTAACGCACCATCGTTAATACGTTGTATTTGTGCTGATGGTTTTCTACAATGCTTCGGTCCATTGAATAGGTAAAAACAAAATGCAGCAAAATGAATTTGAAGTACTGGTAAAAGCTATCTGCGCACTAGATGGCCTGCCTCAAGCGCTTGAGCTATTGAAATCCAATGAGGATACAGAAGTCGCTGAGGCTGCTGCATCACTGACTGGTCAATTTGCACTTGCTGAAGTGGAAGGCGAAAAGCGTATTTACCACGTGACGCTTCAAGAAAATGAACAAGGCGAAGAGCAAGAGTACATCGAACATGTCATGAATGAAGGCGATGACTTAATCAAATTTGCAGCTTGGTTCTTTGAAACGATGTTTGAATTGAAGCAAAAAGACACATACCAAATTGCCGGTAAAACTTACAGACAGCCGAAGCGTAGCTAGGTTTCTAAGTAAAGCATTTTAGAAAGCAGCTCTCTTGAGCTGCTTTTTTTATCAGTGTCTAAATCAATGTCTTGGGTTGTTATTAGGAATGGAGCATTAAGCTCAAACCAGAATTTAGGTTAACTCATTGATATACAAAAACAATGCTGGTTAGCACAGAGACAAAATTAGGCTAATTGCAAATGGATGCTTAATATTGCATTAAAGTGTGATTTGGATCTTGTTTTTGGGCGTTTTAAGTGTAAAATCCGCGCTAAAGAAAGTTGATTATGTGCGGAGATAAGCATGAATTACGAACTAGGCCACGCATACCTTGGTCAAATGGCAGCAAAAAACATGATGCACGAAGCATTGTACGGCACTTCAAAGCCAAAGAAACCATCGTTCTTTAAGCGAATGATGAAGAAAATGGCTAAATAAGCATTTTCAAAAACGGAATTTTAAAAGGCCTTAAACTCGATGAAGTTTAAGGCCTTTTTCGTTTTAGCGATTGGTGAAAGTTATCGCTTTGTTTTGTTGTGGATGGACACAAAAAACACTAATTAAGCTTCTGACTAATGGCTTTTAATGAACTCAGCCAGCAGATTGATTGGATAAGTCGACCACATTATTAGGGATGCTATCTAAGCCATTCTCTTTCATCCACGCTTCTAAGTTATCGGCACCACCGATGTACTTACCATCAAGCCAGATCTGCGGGACGGTGACCGGTGTTTTCTCACCAATGTGTGCTTTTACCTCTGGAATCATACGGTACAAAGCGGCGCTATCTTTTACGACATCGTGGTATTGGTATTCAACACCCGCTTCATCCAGCATTTTCTTCGCTTTAACACAGAATGGGCAGGTCGCCTTACCATAAACGATGTTGCCTTTTAGGCTGTCTCGTTTGGTCCACTCTTTGATCACCGATTGGATTAACACACCGCGATTCAGCGCTTCACCTTGGCTGACCACTTTGCCTTCAACAACAAGGATTGGAGCATGCCAAGAGCCTAGTTTTAGCGGCTCCCACCAGTGAGACAACCAATCTTTCACTTCCAGTTCGACATCGACATCGGCCAACTCATTCTCAAAAGTATCCTTCAGAATGTCTTTGGTAAGGGTACATTCTCCACATGGGATATTAACTTTAAATGGACCCCAACTGCCTGCCCAACGGTATAGTGTAATCTTGACTGGTTTCTTCATGGTTACGGCCTCGTTTGAATTCTCTTATCCATATAGAACGGACTGTTGAACTATTTATTTCACTAACCCTAAACTTTCTTCAGTTTTGACGGCTTTTTCGTTTCCCAGTGCGTTATAAATGCGACTGACGCAATAATAATAGCAGCCCCGAGCCATAAACGACCCGGTGGAACCCAGCTAAATACAATCCAACCTGCTAGGACATTTAGCGGTAATTTTGCGTGGTCAAAAGGTTGTACGAATGAAGCATCAGCGACTGAGTAGGCTTTTACAATTGCCCATTGAGCAAGTGCCGTCATAACACCGATGACAATTAAGATCGCCCAAATCGTACCGCCACTTGGCGTCTGCCAATCTGGCGCAGCAAGTAGGATGTTAAATGGTGTAATCAATAGTAAAAGGTAGACCACCATGGTAGAAGGGCTGTCTTGTGAAGAGAGCTTCTTCACCATAAGTGAGTAGCATGCCCAAAAGAAAGCGGCGCCAATCGGTAGTAGCGTTGCCCAGTTAAAGTCTTCAGCCCACGGCTCTAGAATCACCATCGCACCCACGAAACCTGCTAAGGTCGCGCCCCAGCGAGCAGCTCCAACTTTCTCCTTGAGGAAAAGCCCTGAACCTATGGTTGCAAACAGTGGCGACGTCATGAGAAGGGCAATGCCTTGCCAAATAGGAACTGGGTAAGCCAACGCCCATATCCAAAGTTGAATACCAATTACCGATAAAAACACACGGAATACATGCAATTTGAGGTTGTCTGTTTTTAGCGCGCGGCGAATGCCCAGCGTTTTCAGATAAGGAAGAATAGCGAACAACGCGATGGCGTATTGAATGACGGCAACGGTAGTAGAAGTAAGTCCGAAATGAATGCTAGCGATTTGAGTTAGGCTGTTAATGACGGCAAAGGCTAGGCCTGCGGTTAGCATCCAGCTAGCGCCTTGGATCGGATGGTGTTGTGACATGATGCTTCTAATTATTTGATGTGGTACACCTATGATACGGATTTAGCACCACTTAACCAGAAAAAGCATTGATGAAGTCAGTCAGAATATTTGAATATGAAAAAAGGTTGAGCTATTGCCCAACCTTTTTGGTCTTCATCTAAAGTAGCTTTAGATTAGAAGTCGTAGCGTACACCTAGGCGAAGAGAGTCTTCACTTTGTGTTTCTAAACCTGCAACTTTTACGTCGTCTAGATTGTTTAATTGGTAAGCAACGTATGTACGGATAGATTTGTTGAACTTGTAAGTACCAGTCAGCTCAAAGAAGTCAGCTGTGTCTTCAGTTAAGTTCTGTGTCGCGTCTTTTTCTTGTTTTTGGTACAAACCTGCCAGTTCAAATTGGTCTGTTAGCTTGTATTTAGCAGCAACTTCCACACCAGAGAACTCAGTTTTTGCTTTGTCGTCTAGGTCACCCATTGTGTAGGTTGCACCTAGGTATAAAGCATCCATTTTGTAGTTAATACCAGCAATCAATGCTGTAGCTGAACCATTACCAGTACCGTTGTCGTTACCTGAGTAACCAAGACCGAAACCTAAGCCCATCGGTAGTGTGTAAATGCCAGAGATACCGTAACCGCCAGTATCTTTGTCTTCACCAGCAATCAAACTTGCTTTAAGAGAAAGTGCGTCTGCGTCGTAAGCGTATACAAACGTGTTATTGATTTGCTCGTCACCTGCATTGATGAATGCTTTTTGGTCACCAGAGTAGATAGTAACATCCGACATTTCTGAGATTTGAGCTGCAGCTGTATCTTGACGACCTACTGATACTGCGCCGAAGTTACCTTCAAAACCTGCATACATGTAACGTTGCTTAAAGTTGTCAGTTTCATCATTGTCAGCTGAAGAATTTACGCCTTGTTCTGCTTCGTAGAAACCAAAACCAGATAGGTCGCTAGTGATTTCTGTAGTACCGCCAACATTTAAACGTACACGGCTTTTATTTTTCATTGTTCCGTCGATTTCTTTACCGCCTGAACCAATGAAATCACCACGGAATTCCGCACGACCGCCAATTTTAAGTTCTGTACCGTCAGAGCTGTAAACTGTTGCTGCTAGAGATGAACCTGAAACTAGTGCCGCTACCACTGCAGAAGCTAGAACTGCCTTTTTCATAATCACTTACCTTGTATTTTAAAATCCGTGAGCAATGTGCTCTCCGTTTCGATATGAAGCTAATTTAGAGCAGATAAATTAAGCTTTCATTTCCATAAAATTACATTTTCGTGAATGGGGAACTTTTTTAAGTGTTGATTTTATTGCACTTTTATTTCATGCGACTGAGTGTTCTATGAATAGTTATACAAGTTGCGTGTATTTCAAAGGTCACATTAGCAAGTTTTACCTTGCAATCACGTATGTCGATGGTGGTGAATTTTGGCTGCGCTGAGAGCTTGTTAATCTGATTAACTGCTTGTACTGGTAAGGATATCCTCTATGATGCAAAAACTTAGAAGAGAATAGATTCTGCTCAACAATATGGAGACGTTGGATGAAAACAGAGTACTTAGGCGATGTTTTACAAGGTAGGCAGGTTATTGGCTCCTTGAATGTTGAAGACCTACCCGTTGGAGAGCACCAGTTTTGGTTTCAAGTCACCAGTGATGGGCTAGGGCAACCTAAGAACATGCCGGTTTCTGTTTTCAAAGGCAGTCAAGAAGGTCCTAGTTTGATGATCACCGCCGGTATTCACGGTGATGAGCTAAACGGAGTGTTGGCTGCACAGCAAATTATCAGGGACTTAGTCGGTAAAACGCTCAAAGGCACGGTAACGATTGTACCTACTGTGAATCTGTCTGGCTTGCTGAACCATAGCCGTGATTTCATCTCTTCGGATCCGGGTTCTTGCCCTGCTAATCTTAATCGACTCTTTCCGGGTGACGCGAATGGCTTGGCTGCGGAGCGCTTTGTTGCGTCTTTGTGGGAGCGTTTGCTTAAGCATAATGCCACCTTCGCCGTTGACCTCCACACTCAAACTCGTGGCGCAGTTTATCCACTTTATGTGTTTGCTGATTACCGCATAGAACAATGTTTGGAGATGGCGAGGCTGATGCAGCCCGATTGTGTTCTGAATGACCCTGGTGACCCAGGTATTTTGGAAACGGTTTGGAATCGAAGTGGAATTCCGAGCATCACGGTGGAAGTTGGGATGGGGAAATTTACTCAGCCTGACATGATTCAACGAGCGGTAGACGGTGTTTTTAACATGCTATCTTATTATGGAATGTTCGAGGTTGAAATAAATCATCCCGAGAAAATGCAGCTGCCAAGTATGGACTGGATAGAAGGCAACAACGTCGTGTCTATACGCGCCGACATAGGTGGCTTTGTGTTGACTCAGGTCGAGCTTTTGCAAAGTGTCGAACAAGATGATCTGCTCGCCATCCAATATGATGCGTTCGGTAATGAGTGTCGCCGTTATCACGCGCCGTCTGCCGGACGTGTCCTTAGCTATAACGTGGATGCGCTAAGGGAGCCGGGTGCGCTTGTTTGTCGCTTGCTGAGTTAAGGCTCAGTCGGTTGGACGTTTCCGTGTTAATGCACTGTGTTGTTATCTAAAACACGTAAAAAAAGACCGAGCTAGGCTCGGTCAAAGGACAGTTGTCTAGAGTAAGCACGTCTTGGACTCATCGAGAGAACTGCTTTTAGAGTAGCGAGGCTAGATTAAGAATCCATTGCAAGATAGTGACACTTCGACTGCTTTTCTATTTCAAAAATAATATTGAAAACATTATCTTAAACTCATCAAAAACCCGACTGCGAGTTACGCGAGTCGGCTTTTTATTACTTCTCTTTTGAATCTTTATCTCTATCTACACTCGATTAAAAAGCGTCATCCACGACCTCTTTTAATCGGTCGTAAGGCACATATCCTGGTAAAACATTTCCGTTCATCATCATGGTTGGAGTGCCCGTTAAGCCGAGTGCACTGAACGTTTGATGGTTAGTGGTTAGAACCTGGTTTTGTTCTTGAGTTGTTTTTAGTTCCGCCTCTGTTCCCGTCTTCTTGGCAACGGCTTCTAGTGAGCTTTTCGAGTGAATACCGCTTTTCGCCATCAGCAATCTATCAACTTCAGGGAATGCTTCTGGGTTATCTTTCCATACTTTCATCGCGTATAGCGCCGCGTTGGTGTCTAGCCCCGCAACTTGTTGTTGCTTAAACGATAAGTACACGTTGATCACTTTAATGTCGCTGTTTTCAGAGGCTAATTGAACCAAGCCTTTTTCCAAGCGCTTACAGTAAGGGCAGTTATAGTCGGTAAAGTTAATGATGACCGATTTACCATCTGGATTGCCAAGGATCGGGTGAGCGTCATTGTTGTATAACCAATCATGGCTTTCCGCTTGGGCTTTCTTCGCTTGCTCTTGACCTCCTACGTACTGCTCTAAACTGGTATGCAATCCAGAGATCGTCGATGGGTTTTCCTTCAGGAATTGATTAATTTCTTCAAGTTGTTGAGTTTGTTCTTTGTTTAATTCTGCGAAGGCATTAGTACTCATTAATGAGCCTAAAATCAGTGCGCTTATCAGATGCTTTTTCATATTGTCTTTTCTCTAATTCGTGATAATCGTGAGCGCTTATTAGGTTGCGCTCACATTAATATTGTTTGTTAAACTGGCTGAGTCGGTTTATTTACTTAGCTTTGCTCTGTTTTTCTTTGTGAGCGATTTAGGCAAAGTAGGTTCTTAACCACAGGCCGATAGGGGATGTAACGCCGGTTGCGATACTGCTAATCTTTCCATCTTTGATGATGACAATACTTGGCGTGACATTAACGCCCCAACTTCTGCTGATTGACCCAGAAAGATCATTGATAACAGGGAAGTCATACTCTTTTGCATCCAAGTATCGCTGGACACGTTCGTCTGGACCAGACGATAGAGCGACCGAAACCACCTGATGGGAATCACTGAAGCTATTAACCGTCGGGCTTACAAATTTGCAGGCACCACACCAAGTCGCCCAAAAATAGACAATGACTGGCTTACCATTTTTGCTTAGCTCGATAACATCAATATCTTCGCCTTGGAGCGATTGACCCACAATTGGAATCGCATCGCCCTGAGGCATGCTTCTGCTGTGATAAAAGTCCATGGCAAATGAAACCACGCCAACGATCAATATCATTGAAACCAGTTCCTTTCCCCACTTCTTAAGACGACTTGGCTTTTTGGCCTCACCCTTTACAGCGTCGTCTTCAATCGTGCTAGATTTATCTTCATTGTTGGGAGTCTTCATCAGTTATCTCGCAGCGTCGATGGCTTGAACGACAGTGTCACTGTTGAGAATGACAGGCATTGGAATACCGCTTTTATAGCTCGGACCGTAGACGATATTAAATGGCACACCAAATCGCCCATTACTTTGTAAGTATTGAGTGACACTTTCGCTTGGTGTTGTCCAATCACCTTTCATCAAAACAATGTCTTCTTGCTGTAGGTGGCTGTAGACAGGGTCTTGAAGGATGACGCCGATCTTGTTGGCTTTACAAGTGATACACCAATCAGCAGTTACATCAACAAACACCGTTTTGCCTTGATCAACGAGCTGAGGGATTTGCTTCGCATCCAGCTTTTGCCAAGCGAGATCGTCAACAATCGGAGTCGCCCAGTTATCAGCGGTGACACTACCGACGATCAATGCAGCACCAAATACCAAGGTTGTGGTTGCCATGATAGGAATCAGTACCTTGCGCCCTAACTTCATGCCAATCCAAATTAGCACTGAAATGACGATAAACAGTGACAACAAGATGGTTGGGAACTTGCCAATGAATGGGCTCAGTAGGCTTGTTAACCACAGGCTGGTGATGAACATCATTAAGCCGAACACCAACTTAACTTTGAACATCCAAGCGCCCGGTTTTGGTAACAATTTAGTTAGGCTTGGGAATAAGGCGAAAATCAACCAAGGTGCGCTCATACCAATACCAAGCGCGATGAAGATAGCCCACAACTCTTGGTAGCTTGCTCCAAGTGCATAAGCAACCGCAGTGCCAAGGAATGGCGCGCTACACGGCGTTGCTAACAGCGTTGCAAACATGCCTTGAACAAAGTGGCCTGAATGTGAGTCATCGCCTTTGGTTGCCATCCAAGTGTTTAAGCCTGATGGTAGTCTGAATTCGAATAACCCAAGCAGGTTAATTGAGAACAGCAAAGTGATGATCAGCATGAATCCGATGAACCAAACATTTTGGAATTGGATTCCCCAACCAATCGCATTACCACCCATTTTTAGAGCGGTCATACCTAGGGCTAACAGCGCAAATGATGTAATGACACCTGAAGCAGAAGCTAAGAATGAGAGTCGAATATGACGATTAGATGCACCTTGGTTTTGAATGATGCTGTTTAATTTCATTCCTAATACTGGTAACACACATGGCATGATGTTGAGGATCAAACCACCAATTAAAGCAAAGCCAATCATTGCTAGAAAGCCGTTGTTGCTTGTTTGGTAAGCGATCGGTTCTGAGCCAACTTGAGCCGTCATCTCTTCGGCAAAATTAGTGTCTGAAACGGTGACACTAACGGTGCGATCCGTTAAGTCGACTTCGCCTATCCAGTTGCTAACATCAAATACGGCCGTCATTGTATTGTCTGTGATGTGGACGCTTGGTTGAGAGAAGAAGTCATCAATCACTTCTTGCCCGTCAATCAACACCATCGGCTTATCCCAGCCATCTTTACTTGTCAGCTGAGTAACCAGTTGTTGCTTGCTCTTGTCCCAAAATAGACCATTGACTGAAGTGCGATTAGCTTCTCGTGGAGATTGGCTCATGCCTTGGTTGAACAAGAACATCGCTTCTTCATCGAGCGCTAAGGTTTGTGGGTCAATCGGCAGTTCGATATCGTAATCGGTTAACACACAGATATTGGTACACGACGGAAAGGTAAACGACGCCCTAAATATTGCAGGCTTCGTGTTGTCTTTCAGGGTTAACGTGACAGGAAAGCTGACATGCTTTTTGTAGCCTAACGTCATGACGTCAAGCTGCTCGTAGTACTTAGGTATCGGCCAGTGCCACTCTACTGACTCAATGTTTGTTGAACCAGACCAGTCCCAGCTTGGCGGAATACCACCTTCGCCTGGGCTGCGCCAATAGGTTTTCCAGTCGCCGTCGAGCACGACATCGAGCACGGTTTGGATCTTAGAGCCGTCATCCGACTGTTCACCTGTCGACATCATTCGCATTTTTACAGGCGGATGCTCAGGCACACTAAGCCAGCCCGTTGTCTGTGCCAAGGCGGTAAATGACGTCATAACCAAAAGGGCAGTGACTAAGGTTTTCGCGCATGTACGCATAGAGAATGCCAATGAATCGACAAACTTAGTTAGTAGTGTGTTGTACACAAATGTATCTCCAAAAAATAAATAAAAGGGTGTAGTAGCCCGGTTATTTACTCTCTAAATATACAGTGCTTTAGATGCAATCGGTGTTTTGTCGGTCGAGTAGAGCGATGATTGTCTCCGGATAATCTCGAGATGTGCGGAGATAAGTTGAATGCAACAGCAATCATCAGAACGAAAGGGATCAGCCAGCCCGTTTTAGGTGCGGCAAAGGTCAGCATTTTCGAACTTAGGCTGCATGAATTTGAATTGGGGGACGTTAACATTTTTGAGGCTTCTAAGCCGAAAACGCTGGCGTATAGAGCAGCCATTTTTTCTGAAGAAGCGATGTTGGTTTGGGGATTACTGGTTTCTGTATGAGTTTGTGCGCCAACTAGGACTGATTGGCCATTAGCGGATGCAGATAACGATACTTTCTTGACGGCCAGAGTGCTCGCCAGACAAGTTACGATAACCAGTCCGGTAAGGAAGAGCGCCCAAAGCGAATGCTTTTGTCGGCGGTTCTGTGTGGATAAGAAAAGTAGCGATGTGTTCAGCAAATTAGTCAGTAATCAAATCTGTTAGTCGTTAAAGCAAGCTCATTGAATTGTGGTTAGCTTAGATAAGTTCTCTTCGTGCCACAAGTCATAAAATGGTTAAAGTGAAACTATGTATAAATGCGGGAAACGGCAGATACACGATAAAAGACGCATAAACACCAATTCACGCGAATACTACATTGAGCTGTAGCTAAAGTTCACAACAACTGAAAGTTATCGCTAATTATTCTGTATTGAGTGGTTTATTAACTATCAGGACGGGACAGGCGATACAAAAAAGCCCAACAGATCGTCAGTGAACGTGTTGGGCTTTAATCATTGGTGCTATTGGAAAGGCTTAGTGAGTGCGGCGAGGGCCGTTACGTACCAAATCTTTACCGTTATCAAACACCTCTTTGGTGATCCAGCGAGCAAGCAGAACTTTATGGCTGCTATTGAATACAGCAACGAAGTGACGACCATCTGAATTATTGGTTGCCATGCCTACCCCTTCAACCCCTTCAAGGCCTAAACCGCCAGCTTCCACTGAAATTAGGAATTGCTCTAGTTCTTCTAGAGACTCAATAATATCAAGTTCGTTGTTCATTTTTATGATCTCTTGCTGTGAGCCAACATCCTATTTAAGGCGCTTTAGTGCATGTGCCAGAATGAAGATATTGGTCGTTGTTCTTTGTTGGATGCGTACTCTACAGGTCATAAGAGGGGATTGGAACTCTCAAATATTAGAAGAAGGCTGATAATTTGCGAATTTTTAGCATAACATACGTTTAAATGCTTGTTATCCATATTCTTTTTACTACTATTTATAGGGTCAATTTAGACAGTGATAGGAATTAATATGATGAAGGTTTGGCGTTGTCTATTGTTAATGTTGGCGTTTGTCGCATTTGGAAGTTATGCGCAGAGCGTTGAGAAAATCGCAGAAGTACAAGATCAGTTAATGCTCGATCTAGCAACATTAGAAACGGCGCATGATGCTGAAAAACCCTTTCTTGAAGATATCTTAAGGCGTAAGAACCAGGGCTTACGCGAAGAGATTTTTTCACAGCTATCGTCAGATAAAAAAGAGGGGCTGGATGTCACTCTTGCTCAGCAGGTCGAACTGCTACAAAAATTGCTGTCGTTGAATGAAACTAAAATCGTTTCAATGAGTAAAGAAAACCGTTCAGCTGAAGGTGACGCTAAAAAACGCCTTGAATTGCGTATTCAAAAACGAATCGGAATGATGGATGTCTATTATCAGCAGCTTGCTAAGACATTAGATTGGTCGAAAGAGCGTGATGTTGATGTTGCGGTTCCTGAAGGTGAGCTCAAAACGGCACTTGTTTCTCGTTCTCAATATCTTACTAATGCAATTCTATACACGGATACACAACGTCAAGATTTAGAACGCCGGTTATCTTATGTAAGTGAAGAAGAGAAAGCGACGATTAAAACTGAGCTTGAACGCTTCAGTGAGCGAACCAGTGTCATGGTGGCGAGCTTAGAAGAAACCATCACGCTAATGGAACCGTTTGGCGTGGATGTGACTTCGTACAAACGTGTTTTGCTAGCGACGACAGGTGACATTAACGCCGATGTGTTGGATGTTGATGTTGCACTGGAGCTGTTGGATGGTTGGCTTCGTTCGTTCAGTTCATGGGCTTTTGAAAATACCCCTTCTTTTATCGTTAAACTTGCTCTGTTTCTCGGTATTTTGTATGTAACTCGCCTTATTGCTAACGTGGCTCGCAAAACCGTTCGTAAGAGTGTTTCGCACTCTAAAATGGACTTCAGTGTATTGATGCAGGACTTCTTTGTATCCATCGCATCTAAAGCGGTCGTGTTTATTGGTTTGCTTATCGCACTGTCTCAAATAGGGATAGAGCTAGCACCTCTTCTTACTGGTTTCGGTGTAGCCGGTGTCATCATTGGTTTCGCATTGCAAGACACACTATCTAACTTTGCATCGGGTTTGATGATCTTGATCTACCGTCCTTATGACGTCGGTGACATGGTTAAAGTGGCAGGCGTGCAAGGCACGGTAAAAGACATGAGCTTAGTATCGACGACTGTTCAAACCATTGATAACCAACGCTTGGTGATCCCAAACAACAAGATTTGGGGTGACGTGATCAACAACATCACGGCAGAACGTGTAAGACGTGTTGATATGGTTTTCGGTATTGGTTATTCAGATGATATCGATAAAGCGAAAGCGGTATTGAACGACATCATTCTTGCACACCCTCTAGTGTTGAAAAAACCAGAGCATATGATCAAGCTTCATACCTTGAATACGTCTTCTGTTGATTTCGTAGTACGACCTTGGGTTAAGACTGATGACTATTGGGATGTGTACTGGGATGTAACGGAAACCGTGAAGAAACGCTTCGATGAAGAAGGCATCACGATTCCATTCCCTCAACGAGATGTACATATTTACAATCACGAAGAGAACTAAACGAAAGATCTAGTATGAAAAGCTATTACGAAAAAGCTAAGCATGGCTTAGAGCCATCATTCTTAATGTGATATCAAATGGACGCTGAACAAGCGTCCATTTTTATTGGTTGCCGCTTATGTTGAGCTTCATTCTTTTATGTCACTCAACCACCTTAGAATTACGTTATGATGGGGTAGGCTTAATCTGGAAAGTTGAAATCGAATGGACGATTCACAGCAAAAAACGAATACTAGAAATACAACGGTAAGAAAAGCGACGCGAATTGAAAGTGTTATGAACTCTGCGATGTGGCATTTAACTCAGAGAGACATGACGGAAAGCGAGTTAGTGGCGAAGCTCAAAGTGAAAACCGACAATCAAGAATGGATCGATGAAACTCTAGGGACATTGAAAGGCTTCGGGTATCTCAAGTCTGACCAAGTGTTTGCAGAACAATTCGTGGAACAAGCTTTCTCTGGTGAATTCGGTTCTCGATACATTGTCGAAAAACTGAAGAAGAAGGGGCTGACCGATTCAGTGATTTCTGATGCAATCCATAAAGTGTCGTTCGAAAAGTCTATTGATGAACAAACCATCTTGATAGACCGAATCAACCACTACTATTCAAGCTTTACCATGAGCCGTGAAAAGCTGGTTGCGACACTGCAAAAGCGTGGCTTTAGCTATCAACAAGTTAAGGTAGCGATTGACCAGCACCCACAAGCGCATCAACTGAAAAGTAACATTCAAATTAAGGCCGAGAAAGCCGATTTGGAAAAAGAGGTGCTCAAGTATGCTCGTAAAGGCAAGGGCCTGACCGCCATTCAGCAAGAACTTAGACAACGACAAATCGACACAAGTGAACTGTCATCGCTCATCGACCGATTGATTAATGAAGAGCAGCTAGATTTCTATTCTTCGTGTTTAGAACAGTTGCAGAAGAAGTCTTATGACCTAAACGATCATAAAGAACGCTCCAAGGCTTACGCGATGCTAAGTCGAAAGGGGTTCTCTTCAGACGAGATCAAATTTGCATTGAGTGAAGATAACGAATAACTAAGCCGGAAAAATTTCCTATTGTAGTATGTTGGTTTGTCCTAAGTAACTATTGGACAAAAATCATTTAGATTATTTACTTAAATCGAGAGTCATCGGATTAGTTCAGGGGCTCTTCTCCGCTTAGAT